>CAYNYM010000070.1:0-10741 GCA_964401325.1 uncultured Desulfobacteraceae bacterium
AATTGACTGACTCCAGCTTCTTTTGCCAGGTCTTGTTTCCTCTCAGTCGGCTCTTTACTCTCTTCACAATATGACTGACGGCGGAATAGCTCACCCCGAAAAGGCCACCGACCTCATCGTTTGTAAAGCCCCCCCTCTGCCAAATGAAATACATCAGCAGATCTCTGTCTTCGCGTTCCTCTCCATAAAGCCTCCCCATTTCCCTGAACCGATTCAGATCGTGCCCAAGCAATGTGGATGCCCGAATCAGGTATTGCTCGGCATCTATCCTCCCCATTATTCCTTTTTGTTGGGGCACTTCGCGGTGTGGCTTTGCCCAAACATATCTTGATTTGATCCTTTCCACAAATTCCGCTGTGCCCATCAACAGCCCGTGCCTGAAATCCTCCCAGAGATCCTTTTCCTCTTTTGCGTATCCCTGCACCTTCTCACGGTATGCCTTTCGAGGATCAGGATCTGAGAAAAGGGACAGGATCATATCCATTTTTACCCATTCGGGGGCTTTGCGCCCGTAAGCATACGCCGGGTAGGTACTCCACCGGTAGTCCATCAGCCGTTTAATCATTCCGGCGCGGAGAGGATTTCTGTGAATATAGCACGAAAACTCCACGGCATAGGGCTCATTTTCCACAAGAGGGTTTTATACTCATCACCACAAAAGATCTCTCTCCCCTCGTTCCCGCGGGAAAAAATGTGATAATATGCCCCTTCGTATTCAATCCGCCACGGTCTGGCCATGCCCCAAACCTACCCTCCTCTCACAAATTGAGATAGCAAGGAACATAGCATATCACAATTCACAAATCAAAATGTGACCCCCTACCCTGAAACTTCGGGCGCTCGAAGGCCCTTTCTTTCAGGACTTCCGACGACTCCTTCAAGTTGCCGAAGCGGTACACGGCATAAAGCGGCACCTTCAGTGCTTCGCTGTATCAGACGGCGTAACCATTATTGACAAGTATTTTGATTTCCCGCTCGGTTTTTATATTTCGAGGCAAACCGTTGTAGGCAAATAATTTCACGAGTTGTATGTCGTCAATGTGGCGATCCGGGTGCCAGGCGTTCTCGTTCTTTTCCTCCGCAAGGCCCGTCCGGACGAGTAGAATCAACACTCAAAATGCACAAAGATACCTTCATGGCATTCTGCTCACAAGGGATTTGGGGTGTTACCTTATGGATCTTGCGGCCGTTTTTTCTGAGTCCAACCATAGAAAATTTCCATGATGATAGCGATCGGAGCGTGAATTCGTTGTGAAGCCGGGATCGGCCTCGCTACGCGAAACCGGGGCCTAAAATGGCGGCAACAGATTCGAATCCCAATTGGGCGGGAAATATGTGGGGCTGAGCGGTGCGGGTTTTGCCCGTGACGGTGTGAAAATCGACCGACCGTGACATCCTGATGTCATTCTAACGCTTTTTTTAGACAAACATTCCGGCCTTTCATTCGGTCTAACGCCCTCCCCTTCAGCGAGGGTAGGGTTCACAATGTTTTCAACTATTCTAACACAACCGACCGGAGTTGAATAAGCAACTTTTGATCTATCAATCCATTGACGAACAATGGAACATGACCAATTAATTTGACGGCATATTTTGTGTTTAAATTCCTTGGTCCTGCAAAGGGAGAAGACTATTGATCCTGATCAACGGCGTGCACCACACAAAACCGTCCAAAAGGTATATTGCGAAACAGCCCTTATAGCGTTGATTCCCGAACGGCCGGGGGAATGGAGCAGACTCTCTTGCGTTCGGTGAGCTGCAGCACGTCTCGAAGTCGGGCTTCTCCCTTGGCTTTGTGCCATTGATGTTCAAAGGAAGGGTCTCCCACGATCTGGGCCAAGACGGCAAGGGTGCGCAGATAGGAATCACGCTTGTCATGGCTTGCAAGTATCATGAAGAAGGTTTCAACAGGGGGGACTTGCGGCATGAGTTTGACGCCTGGAGTGCAGCGGGCCGCAACCAACTCAAAAAAGTCATCGCCCGGTACCACGCCGTCGCTTACCGCCACGCCGCGCATGATTTCACTAGCCGGCCCCAGCTCTCTTCCATCCAGGGCCATCCGTAACACCTGCGGCTGCAAACCCAGCGACGAATTCAAACGCTCTGCAATTTTTTGAAAAAACGTCTCCCGGTCGAGCGGACCCTTTAAATCCATGACCTGTGCGCGGCCCACGACCTCGTCGAAGGGATCGACGCACATTTCGTCCCTCTCACGAATGATCTCGCTGAGTTCCGATTCCAGGACCCCACCGGCCAGTTCCTTGTCCATCACGCGGTCCAACAGATGCAGGAGTGCGAATTCGCGGGTGGCCTTTATCCGGCCGTAGAACCAGTAAAAAGTCAATCCGCCCAGGATGAGCACCAGGCTGATCAGCAGGGCTTCGAGACCCATCTCGAGGATGAGGAGAAGGCAGCCGCCGCTGCCGCCCATCTGGACCCATGGATACCAGGGGGAGCGGAATTTGGGGCGGTAATTGAGCAGCCGGGATTCCCGCAGGACCACCACGCAGAGATTGCTCAGGAGGTAGGTGAGGATGAGGACGGTAGACGCGGATTTGATCAGCACTTCCGTGTCCAGGAAGAGGGAGATCGTGACAAAAAAGCCGGTTATCAAGACAGAGGCATAAGGCGTGCCCGAGCGTCGGCTGACCCTGCCGAAGATGCCGGGCATGAGTTCATCGCGGCTCAAGGCCAGGAGATAGCGCGAGGCGGCCATTATCCCTGCGTTGGCCGTGGAAATAAAGGCCAACCCCGCGGCCAAACTCATCATTGCCGCACCCGCCGGACCGAAAAAGGCACGTGCGCCGTCGGAGATGGGTGTCATGGAATGATCGAGTTCGGAGGGGCCGATAACGCCTGATGTCACGAATACTATGGCCACATAAAAAAATCCGACGACCAGAAGGGCGGAGATCATGCCCAGGGGAATGACCCTGCCCGGGTCTTTGATTTCTTCCGCCACCGAGGCCACCTTGAGCAATCCACCATAGGAGACGAAAACCAACCCCGCGGTGGAAAAAACCGCCGGCCAGCCGTGTGGGGTGAAAGGTTCAAAAAGGGCCCAACGGATGTTTTGCGCCCCCAGGAACACATAGAAGGACATGAGTAAAATCAGCCCGACCACCAAAATAGACTGAAAGCGGCTGGCATGCTGGACCCCGGCCAGGTTCAGTCCGACGAAGAGCAGCGCGATAGGCATGGAGACCATCAAGGGCTCCCATCCCAGCAAGGGCGCCAGAAAGGCACTCATACCCACCAGGGCAAAGGAGGCCTTGAGGGACAGGGAAAACCAGGAGAGTAGGCCCGCCACCGCGCCGGCGGCGGGTCCCATGGTGCGGGTTATGAAAAAATAGTCACCGCCCGCCTTGGGCATGGCGGTCATGATCTCGGCCACGCTGAGCATGCCGGTTGAAGCCAGGAGACCGGCGAAAAAATAACTGAAGACTACCGCCGGCCCGGCCTGTGCATGGGCCAAACCGGGCAGCACGAAGAGCCCTGAGCTGACCATGGCCCCACCGGCGATACAGAAGCCATCGAAGAGGCCTAGTTTTTTATTGAGAGGATTGGATTCCATATCTGTCAATTTTAAGCTATTTTAAAGGTTCATATGAATTCCACGGCTGTCTGTCATTTTCTCGATCCCGCTGAAGACGGGATCTTCTCGTGAGTCCTGAAGGCCGGGTTTTCAACAGCGAATAAAAGACACACCCGGAAACTCCGCAGACCGGAAAGGAGCCCATGATGAATAAAAAATTTTCAGGCGTCCTGGCCACCCTGTTCATCTTTTTCGGTTGCTCGGGCCATCCACCGGAAAATCTTGGAGACAGGAGGAGTGCCCTGTCCCCTTGTCCCGATAGGCCGAATTGCGTCTCAACAAAGAGCCGCGTTGCACGGCATGCCATGCAGCCGCTCCCTTTCAAGGGGACAAGAAATGAAAGTAGAGACCGTATCCTCGGGGTTATCCAAGGGATGACAGGATCTTCGATCATGAGTGCTTCAGATGACTACATCCATGTTCAATTTAAAACCAGAATCTGGCGTTTTGTGGATGATGTGGAGTTTTACTTCGACGACGACGCCCGGCTGATTCATTTTCGCTCCGCCTCGAGGATCGGGTACTATGACTTCGGCAAGAACCGTCGTCGCATGAAAAGGATTTCTGAAGTCTATTCGCAGGAATGATGCCCCTTATTGATCGTCGCGCATCCATTGGTGACAGGGTCATCTCCAGGGTGAACCATCCAATATCACACCCTACAATTCGCCCTTGTTTTTCAACGCGTGAATGATCAGGAAGCTGTTCCATTCAGGCTGTGATCGGCTCCATGTGCCGTCGCGTCTTTGTGTTTTCTGCAATCGCTTGAACGCCGGCGCCAGTTGTGCGTCCTCGCCGACGGCGTTCAGATGGGCCAGGGCGTTCACGGTCTGATAAAAGGGAACCTTTCCCGCCCATATTCCCGAATCTTGCTGTATCTGCATCAAATTTTTCACCGCCAACGTCACCGCCTCACTTTGTGCATAGCGGGGGTGGACCACAAAGGCCCTCAGGATATTGTTGTAGGACGACCAGCCGCACCATCTGCCATATCCCACGGATCCTTTCGCTTCGAGCCAGTCATACATTTTCAGAATGTTCGGTTCATCTTCACGCCCGAAGACGCTGAAAAGAAAAAGGGTCGCACCGATCATCAGAAGAATCGAGGAGCCTTTGGTAAAGGGTAGCGCCTTTAATGCATCACCAGAAATCTTTTCCGCCGGACGTCGTCTCTTTCCTGCCAACACGTCCGATGTCCGATCCAACAGCCAGTCGAGCCCCTTTCGAGCGGCGTCAATCTCATCCCGCACCGTCAGGTGAAGGGCAAACAAGCGCTTGACGGTCCCGATGAAGGACTGATCCCATGAACCGTCAGGGGATTGCCCCGACAAGAGAAGACGGACGGTCTCATCAAAATCATCCTGAAAGCTCGAATGATTCCCCTCGTCCAGCCATTTCTTCCGCGCGTAAAGACCCGCAGGGGTCTTGCTTTGCTCAAATACCTGAAAGGGATCCCATCGCAGTTTCATGATGTCATCATTCCTTTTGATCGGTAGTCCTGCAAGTTTCGACGCCGGCGTCAAAGACGGTGTTCAATTCTGAGAAGTCCCGGTTGCTGGAAAAGTCCAAGTTTTTCAGTCATCCATGTCCAACATGAAAGAGGGACCGTACCCCAGCACTGGAGTCGCTCTCTGAAGGCGAGCGGCCCGAATTCCTGTTCGATTTCTTTCATGAACCGCCTCGCGTCAACTCTACGTTCGCGATTGGGTCCGAAGCATATCGCAGGATAGATCCCGGGAAGGGCCTTACGGACATAGCAGCGCATACGCTCCGCACGATCTCTCAGTAGCGGTTTGGGGGAATCCTTCAGGTTCCGGTAGCCTTCGAACCACGCCCTCAGGACACGGACCAGGGAAGGTCCCAGCTTTTCGAAGCCATTCCGGTAAAGCTCTTTTTGGAGATCTTCTACTTCCGTCGGGGTGAAGTGGTCATGTTTGAAATGCATGGAAAACCCGTCGAAGGTCCGGTAATCGGGCCGGTCTCTGTAGTCTGGAAGATAACGCTCCTCTTCAAGGACTTTTTGATAGAGCGGGGTCCCCGGAAAGGCGAAATAGATCAGGATCTGCCATAACGAAGGACCCAGCGCCACGAGCTGACGAAATTCTTCCAAAACCCGTGCGCGATCCTGGTAGGGAAAACCGATAATCATGGAGGACAAGATAGCGACCCCCCTCGATTTGAGTTCTTCGTAAAGCTCGTCGAGACGTCTGCCTTGAAGTTTCCCATAGCCCGATTCAACCCCCTCAAAGGCGGTCCAGATGACGTCGAAACCCATCTCGGCGATCTCATCGGCCGTGAAACGGGATAGACCGCGCACACTGCCGAAACCCATGACCGGGGCCGAGATCCTCCCCTCACGCACACACTTGAGGAACTCCCGGGCCCGTTTCTCGTGAATAAAAAAATCTTCATCGATGAAGATGAAACTGCTCAGAGTTTCTCCTCCCTCATGAGCCTTCCGCTCCATGAAACGCATGATATCATAAAGTTCCCGGCCGCTCTTGATGAAGGGGACATATTGCCTCTTGAAGAAGTGGGACGTACAGCAAAAGTCACAGCCGTTGGGACAGCCGAGCCCTCCGGTAATGTGCGCCACCTTGGTCTTTAGGGGGAAGGAATAGACCCGTGGCGACTCGATGGGGGCATAGGGGTGGCGGAAAGGTCGGTCAGGGGATTCTCCCAGGAGTCTTCGCGTGTACCCGATCCCCTCCTCCCGACAGATAAAGTCACTGTAGGGCGCCAGCACGTCATCTGAAAGGACGGTGCCATAGCCTCCAAGGACGATCTTCGACCCGGGTGCATGCCTGCGAACGATTCCGGCCATGCGCCGGACCTTGTGAAAGGTGGCCACGACGAAATTGATTCCGATATAATCATAGCGGCGGGTCAGGATCTCACGGGTAAATTCGCGTTCGGACGGATAGTGAAGAACGACAGCCGGGGCCTCGATATTCTCCGCGATGTAGTCAAGCCCCCAACAACGAATGACCTGACGGTAGCTGAAGATACCCTGGCTCCGGGTCACCTGGGCATGAAACAACTCCGCGCCGACTGAATCTCCTTCCCCCTTTCCACCAAAAGGGCGACACACGGTTGTCAGCAGCACATTCGGCATGTCGCCTCCCACCGTAAAATGAAAATTTGGGTCTCAAGAAATATTTAAACAAAGGAATATTAAGAAAGCGAAGTGATGGCTCTCATGAGAGCCATTCGGCAATCGCGTATCCGGCCGTTGAAACCATGCCACTCAACGCAATCCCCCAGAGAATGTCCACCACTACAATCGTCGTGGGCCAACCCTTTAGAAGGGCCAGATTGGTCAAATCATAGGTTGCATAAGTGACGAGGCCGTACAGCAGGCCCAGCCCTATGGCCTGCTTGACGGTATGGGCGTGGAGCGCGGGAGAAATCACAAAAATCATCATACCGCAAACAAAAATGAAATAAAACAGAAACGCCGCACCCCAGTTCACATGATCACCGAAAAAATGCCCCAGGTGTCTCTGGTAGAAGCTCCTGGCGATGAAGCCCAGCCATATAAAATCCAGGGCCAGGAACACCAACAAGGTCAAAAAATAGGTCTTGGCCCACTGTATCGAGGTCATGGGATATCCTCCATTCACGCCCGGTGCGTCAGGCGTTGGGTTAGAGATCATGGGACATGCATCGTCTCTTTGTTTACCGAAACGGGTTTAGTAGGAATAGGTGATTTGGACTTTATTGAATCGGCCCGACGCATCCGCCACGTTGGAAATTCCCTCATACCGCATGAGACGCCTGCTTTTTCGCTCATAAACCACATCGAGGTGGGGCGCGAGTAATCTGAGGAACCAGTGATCGACCTCGAGACGAATCAGAACATGCCCTTTCCACCCATTATCTTCGTCACCTCTGAGCGCAAGGCCTGCGCTACCCTTCTGATTGGGGATATGGTATGCTGGGTAAATGATTTTGCCCGATGGGTGTCCGAATCTGTTTAGGTGGTGATACCATGACGGACCGAATCCAAGAGGTTGTGCCGACGACTAAACGTCTGGCTTATGCAGCGCCTGCCTTCGCCCTGGCCGTTGTGGGAATCCCCATCTATGTGTATGTTCCCAAATTCTACACCGATGTGGTCGGCGTTCATATCGCCGTCCTGGGTTATCTCATATTGGGTGTGAGGCTCTTCGACGCCGTCACAGATCCCCTGATAGGATTCATTTCAGACAGGACCCGGACGCGGTTCGGCCGACGTCGTCCCTATATCGCCGGCGGGGCTATACTGCTCTCCCTGTCGATTTATTATCTGTTTAATCCCCTTGAGCGGTCCACCACTTTTGAGACCGTCTGGTTCGGGATCTGGATATTCTGTGTGTTTCTCTTCTGGACCCTCGTGGAAGTCCCTTACGAGTCCCTGGGGCCTGAAATCACCTTTGACTACCGGGAACGCATCGCCCTGTTCGCCTGGCGGGACGGAGCCCTCATCGCCGGCACCCTGATTGCAGCTGCATCCCCTGCACTGGTTTCCCGACTCCTCGATCTTTCCAGTACCCCGGCGGATGAACGCGCCAAGTTCTTCTGGATTTCTGCAATCTATGCGCCGCTGGTCGTGGTTTTCTGCTTTTGGTGTATCTCCGCAATCCGGGAACAGAAGCGCGATATCGAACCGGTCGGGCCGGGCCTCGTAAAAGGGTTCAGGATGGTGCTCCGGAACCGGCCTTTCATGATCCTGCTCATATCTTACACGATCGCTGCCTTCGGAAGCAACCTTCCCGCCACGCTGATTCTATTTTACGTCCAATATGTCCTCCAGTCAAAGTCTGCGGATCTTTTCCTGGCCCTTTATTTTCTGACCGGTATCTTTTTTTTGCCGGGCTGGGTCATTCTGGGCAAAAGGACGGGCAAAAAGACGGCCTGGATCCTGTCCATGGTCATCAATACAGGGGCCTTTGTGGGCGTCTTTTTTCTCGGCCCCGGAGACACCCTGCTCTACGGCATCCTGGTCTTCTATTCAGGTATCGGTTTCGGCGCCACCATTGCCCTCCCCTCGGCCATGCAGGCCGACGTGATCGACTATGATGAACTCATGACGGGCGAAAGGCGTGAAGGACAGTATATCGGTCTATGGTCCATCACCAAGAAGATGGCGGCGGCCCTGGGGGTCGGTGCGGCGCTCGCTTTGATGGGGAGGGCCGGGTACGAACCCAGCCGGGGCCAGCCCGACCAGGTCATTTTAATGCTCAGGGTGCTCTACGCCCTGATTCCTTCTTTGTGTAATCTCCTGGCCCTTTTGATCGCCCTGGCCTACCCCATCAGCAACCGCATCCATGAGGAGATCAGGGGTGCGATTGCGGATCGAAAAAAAGGGCTGCAGGTAGCAGATCCCCTCCATCCCGGCCGCACCTTCCCGTAGGATGGGGATCGGGGCTTGGCGGGACCACAGAGCGTAGACCTCCGGAACGGGGGTGAGGAGAGACCAAAATTTCGAGTAACCGAAAATGAATCGCGTTGCATTCATTTCGACAAGGAGTGTTGGGGTAATGGAGTAATGGTTTTTTTCTTCGCGGCGCTTTTGCGGATTCAGCAGCCTGCCCTGCGATCGAATTCCAAGTAGTGCCCCCTCGTTCCGGGGGTTTTCTCTATAGGACCGATCCCCCAAGGTCGAAGGCTTCCGCCCTTGGATCTCCCCCCCATTCCCCGCATCGGCGCAGGCAGGGACGCAATGCTCCAGCGCGGTTTTTTCATTCATTGGATGATCCCGCTAAGCCTTTGGCACGGCGGCCGGGTCAATGAAACAAATGGGGGGCGGTCCGCAGGGGAACACCCCCGGTCGAGGGGGCACGGTCCCGTGTTGATCTCAAAAATCCCGCCTTGGGAAGGGTAGAAAGTGACAAGTGCCGAAAGTTGCGGTGTCGCTTAACCGCCTGCATGAGGAAAGTGATCAAAGTAAAGAACCCGGGTCCGGAGGGCCCGGCTTTTCAATACCAAAAACCAAGGAGGATACCCCGATGCCAAACACCGTGACGATCATGGGTGGGAATCTGGCCCTTGTGCTGGCCATGATGCTCTTTGCCTGGATGCTTAGCTTGATCCTGAAAGATGCCGGCATAGCGGACATCTTCTGGGGCATGGGATTCGTGCTCGTCGCCTGGGTGACTTTCTTCCTGGCCGACGGCTATCTCTTAAGGAAAGTGCTCATTACGGCCCTTGTCTCCATCTGGGGGCTGAGACTGGCCCTTTACATCGGTTTGAGAAAACGGGGCAAAGGCGAAGACCCCCGCTATCAGAAGTGGAGGTCCCGACATGGGAAGCGTTTCTGGTGGGTGAGTCTGTTTACGGTGTTCGGCCTCCAAGGGATTCTGCTCTGGGTGATCTCCCTGGTGGTCCAGGCAGGCCAGATCGCCTCGACGCCCGCGGGGCTGCGCCTGCTGGACGGGGCCGGTCTTTTGGTATGGATCGTCGGTTTTGTGTTTGAGGCGGCCGGAGACTTCCAGCTGGCCCGATTCAAGGCCGATCCGCACAACAGGGGCAAGGTGATGGACCGGGGTCTTTGGGCCTACACCCGTCATCCCAATTACTTCGGAGAATCCCTCATGTGGTGGGGGATCTTCTTGATCACGTTTTCTACGCCCAAAAGTTTCTGGACGGTCATCAGCCCTGTCACCATCACCTTTCTCCTGCTCAGGGTGTCCGGTGTCACGCTTTTGGAAAAGACCATCACGGAAAAAAGGCCGGCCTATCGGGCTTATAAGGAAAGCACGAGTGCCTTTTTCCCATGGTTTCCGGGAAAGAAAAAGTCATGAATTCACAGATGGGGCAAAATGGGTGACTGCCGGCACATGGGCTTGATCAGACGCATCTGAACGTCGCCCAGGTAGCGCTCTTGAAACCCGGCTTCGCAGTAGCAGAGATAGTACTCCCACATCCGAATAAAGGTGTCGGAGAATCCGAGGGCCCTGACCTGTTCGATGTTTTCAAAGAAGCGCGATCGCCATGCCCGGAGGGTCCTGGGATAGTGGGGGGTGATGTCCTCGAGGTGGTCGATCTTCAGATCGGTCGCCCGCGCAACCGCTCTGCTCATGGCGGCGATAGACGGGATGCAGCTTCCGGGAAAGATGTACCGTTTGATGAAATCCACGGTCTTTTTGTGTTTTTCAAAGACCC
>CAYNYM010000071.1:0-10724 GCA_964401325.1 uncultured Desulfobacteraceae bacterium
CTTCTGGGACCTGAAATGAAATCTACGGGCGAGGTCATGGGTATCGACCAGACCTTCGGCCTTGCCTTCGCCAAGTCCCAGTTGGCCGCCGGCCAGTGTTTGCCCCTTTCAGGGACGGTGTTCATCAGTGTGCGGGACGAGGACAAGGGGGCCGTGTTGAACACGGCCAGGCTCTTCCACCAGCAGGGTTTCAAAATCGTTGCCACCCGGGGCACATCGGCGTTCCTGGCCGATAAGGGCATCCCCAACGAACCGGTCAGAAAAGTGCGAGAGGGCAGACCCCATATCCTGGACATGATGAAAAACGGTAAGATCGATCTGGTTCTCAATACTGCGCATAACAAGCGGGCCGTTTCGGAATCCTACGCCATTCGCAGAACGGCCTTGACCATGGAAATCCCCTATACCACGACCCTGGCAGCGGCACGGGCCACGGTACTGGCCGTCAAGTCCCTGCTGGAAGGGGAGTTGAAGGTCAAGACGTTACAGGAATACCACGAGATGAATTTCCTGATTAAGGGTTTTCGGGAGTAGAATATCATCCACCACAGAGACACGGAGAGCAAAGAGTCGACCTCTTTTCTTGCCGGTGTCCCTGCCCCGTTAAATACGAAGTCCATTTGACCGGGGGAACCGGCAAGAGAAAAGGCCCCTTTGCTCGGTGACTCAAGTGAGTGAAACGAACGGGAGGAAAAAACTTATCAAAACGAAAGAAGCGCCCATGAATGACATTATTGAAAAGAAGGCCCTGACCCTTCTGCCCGGTCGCCCCCGGGAGGAGTGCGGAATATTCGCCGTGTACGGCCACGAAGAGGCCGCCCGGCTGACCTATTTCGGGCTCTATGCCCTTCAGCACAGGGGACAGGAGAGTGCCGGCATCGTGGCCTCCGACGGCAAACGGGTCTGCGAGCACAAGGCCATGGGCCTCGTCCCGGACATCTTCACACAGGAGATCCTCGATAGCTTAAAGGGGGATATGGCCCTGGGGCACGTAAGATACTCCACCACCGGTTCCTCTCTGCTCGTCAATGCACAGCCCTTCAGGATCCAGTATGCCGGGAAAACCCTGGCCATCGCCCACAACGGCAATCTCGCGAACGCCCGTCGGATTCGTGCCGAAATGGAAAACCAGGGCTCCATCTTTCAGACCACCATGGACAGGGAAGTGGTTCTTCACCTGGCTGCGCGGGGCATGAGAAACGGGTTGGAGCAGGCCATGCTCTATACCATGGAGCAGGTCAGGGGGGCCTATTCCATGGCGATCATGAGCGAGGATACCCTCATCGCCGTGCGGGACCCCAACGGATTTCGACCCCTCTGCATCGGAAAGCTGGACTCCGGTTACGTGGTGACCTCCGAGACCTGCGCCCTGGACCTCGTGGAGGCAACCTATATAAGGGATGTGGATCCTGGAGAAATCATTCTGATCGACAAGAACGGCCTGAAGAGCATCCGTTCGGGCATCGGCTCCAGAAGGACCCAGTGCATCTTCGAACTCATCTATTTTGCCCGACCCGACAGCAATGTCTTTGGAGAGAATGTCTATCTCTTCCGGAAGAAACAGGGAGAACTCCTGGCCGGGGAGTATCCGGTGGAGGCCGACATCGTCATGCCTTTCCCCGATTCCGGCAACTACGCGGCCATCGGTTATGCCCAGGCCTCGGGTATCCCCATGGAGATGGGGGTCATCCGGAATCATTATGTGGGAAGGACTTTTATCCAGCCCTCCCAGAGCATGCGGGATTTCGGTGTCAAGGTGAAATTGAATCCGGTCAAAGAACTCCTCCAAGACAAACGTGTCATCATCATTGAAGATTCCATCATCCGGGGCACTACGGCGCGAACGCGCTTGAAGACCCTGAGAAATGTCGGGGCAAAAGAAGTTCACATGCGTGTCAGTTGCCCACCACACCGTTTCCCCTGTCACTACGGCATTGATTTTTCGAGCCGGGGAGAGTTGATCGCCTCCCAGAAGTCCGTGGAAGAGATCCGCAAGTATATCGGTCTTGACAGCCTCTGCTACCTGGGCATCGACAATCTCGTCAGGTCTACCCTCATCCCCAGGGAAGATCTCTGTCTCGCCTGTTTTGACGGGAACTACCCCGTCCCCATCGACGAAACCTTCTCGAAGACCTGCCTGGAGTGCTAGGTGTAATCTTAGAGAAGTGATTGGGGCTGTTCGGCCCCTTTCTCTCATCTATCGAAACTCCTCCTTCATATCTTTAATTTATATAAGCTGTTACATGAATCCTAAAAAATCATTAAAAAAATAGAGAGCATATTATTTTTTTGTTGACAGAATACTTTTCTTGTAGTAGCAAACCGTTTTATTGGTCTGCTTTCTTTAAATCACCTAATGATTTGTATCTGTCCTTAAAGTCCATTTCAATGCTCTGATTCATGTCTGCTTTGCCCTGAAATGGTTTCGAATATTTTTGAAATAACCTTATTCTTTTTTTTATCTGAGTGAACCCGTTACATTTAAGGGTAATATTGGACTGTCGTTCTTGATTCCAATAAGGAAGAACAGTGTCTTTCTTGCGGAAGCAAACGGTCTTAGTTTAAAACCGAGATAATGGGATAAGAGACGTTTTTTCGAGAAGTTGATGCGAATAATCTGGGACAGACAAAAGTGGTTTTCGGAAGGAGATTTGAGGATGGCGGACTATGTGGACGGAACGCGTGGGAAAGGGTATGGGTTTGGATGCAAATCGCAGGGGAATGGTGAATACGTTAGGATAAAGTGTCTTGAGAGTCTTTTTAAAAAGGTCTCGTTTATGATCTTGCTGACCGTAGCGGTCTTTACGGTAAATTTGAGCTGCTCGAGTGTCGCCTTGGGATCCGCATCCGGAACCATACGGATAGACATCGAAACGGATGACGAAGGCCTCATCACATCCATGCAGGGATCAAGTGTGCTGTTCTCAGATACCACCTCCTGGTGGGACATCGTGCAATGGATGGGTGAATATGCCTACCTTGAGGTGCATCTGGACGGGACAAAAATGGCCGGGTTGTGCAGCTTCATCTATACCCGGGCCCCGAGGTATATCGATGATTTGCGGGACCAAACGGAAAAAAGCATTTCATGGTGGCCCTCTCAGCTCGATCCGGGAGAGCACACGATCACCTACCGGATGTTGGACGTGTATAGCGGAGAAAGGAGAGTATCGGGCGGGTGCAGGAGAGAGGTCGGAAACCTCATCACGGAATACAGCGTTCATGTTTTTGTGGACCCTGCGGGCCGGCAGTATCTCAGGCATGCAGAGAAACTCAATCTGGGATACACCTTCTCGCAGTGCGGATCCATGGCGGGGGACCCGGTCAACGTGGGCACCGGGAACAGTTTTCAGGAAGAAACAGATATTTCGATCAAGGGAATCAATCGGAATCTGATTTTTTCGCGCACCTATAACAGCCGATCTGAATCCTCGGGTCCGCTCGGGTTTGGGTGGAACCATAATTTTGCCGTGAGACTGGTTCAAGTCGATGCACTTCACGTAGAAGTCCAACGGGGAGACGGTGGCATCGGTGCTTTCATGAAGGACCCGGACAATATCTATCAGGAGATATCGGGGAAACCGACCAGCGTCGAAGCATTGATCGTGGACGAAATCCAGGAGGGATGGCGATGGCATAGGGGGGACGGGAGTGTCTATGAGTTTGACGCGTCAGGAAGGCTCAGGGAAATTTCCTATCTGGGAAACAAGACGGCTCTGACTTATGATGCGTTCGATCGGCTGGTGAAAGTCGATGATCATGCCACCGGTCGGTTTTTGCATTTTGTCTATAATTCTCAAGGGCTTATTGCCGGTGTGGTAGGGCCGGCGACCCCGGCGGTGCCGTCCGGGGTGTGGGTGAATTACGGTTATGATGAGCATCAAAATTTGAACTCGGCCGTTTATGGAGATGGTTCGGGTTTTCGATACCGTTATGCGGAAGCAACCGACCTTCATAATCTTGTCGAGAAAAAGGATACTATGGGTCGCCTTGTGGCGACGTGGAGCTATGATGATAGAGACCGGGTCATTGAAAACTGGAGCTCTGACGGGCGGGGGGTTCATATTGATTATGCGAGTTACAACGCCGCCGTGGTGACGGATGCCTACGGAGCGGAGTGTACGTATTATTTCTCCAACCTTAAAGGCTTCAGGTTGTTTTCAAGAATGGAGGGTGCGGGTCCCTGCCGGAACTGCGGCAGCAATGTGGTGCGAAGGGAATATGATGGTGAGATGAGACTGACGGAGATCGAATACGCCGGTGGGCTTATCCGGGGTTTCGATGACTTTGACAGCCGTGGAAACGCCCAAATGGTTCGACAGGCCGTCGGGACCCCTGAGGAGACGAGCCTCACCCGCACCTTTCACCCGGAAATCAGGAACATCCTGACCCAGACAGAGACCGGCGTTTTGGGGACCGACAGCAAGGTCACCATATGGGACTACGATGATGACGGGAACGATATCCCCAATGAGAATCCCTCAATGCGTTTGTACCGGAAAGTCGATCGGGGCAATACAAGGGATTCGGAGGGCAATCCCATACCCTATGAGTATGTTACGACCTATACCTATAACGATAAGGGTCAGGTCACGGGCATTGACGGTCCGGGTTCGGATGCGTCCGACATCGTGTGGATTACCTATGATTCCGCTTCCGGTGACCTCCTTACAATCGGTCGGCCCTTGGTCGGGCAAACCATATTTTCTGAATATGATCCTACGGGGCGTGTGGGGCGCATCGAAGATCCGAATCAGTCGGTCACCCGTTATACCTATGACGGAATTGGCCGCATGGTTGAAAAAACGGTTGAAACCGATGGGGCCTCATATCAGTATCAATATGAATATGATCACGCGGGAAACCTTATCGGGTACGAAGGCCCCGATCAGGCTCGTGTGACCTATACCTACGATGAGGTCTATGGGCGACTCATTCGCGTGGTCGATCACGCGGGAAACACCATTGAATATGCCTACGACGGCCAGGGGAATCGGGTCGAAGAGGTTTACGGTAATTCTGCAGAGGAACTCTCTTATTGGATGCGCTATGACTTTCAACACCCGGTTCAACCGGGAAAGCTCTGGAGAGTCATTTCTCCCGATGACAGTTATACTGAATTCAATTACGACCCCGCGGGTCGGATCAGGTCCCGAAAAGACCCTCTCGAAAGAACGACCTTTTATGATTACGATGTGCTGGGGCACCTCACCGTCGTGACCCAACCCGGTGAAACCATCACCCGATATACCTATGATCTTCATGGAAACATCACGAGCGTTACCGACGCCGAGGCCCATGTGACGAGCTATACCTGGGATGACCTCGGGCGCCTGGTCTGCACCGTATCTCCGGACACCGGTACGACCTCCTATACCTACGACCCGAAAGGGAACATGCTGTCCAGGACCGATGCCGGTAACATCACCGTGACATACGCCTACGACGCCCTCAACCGGCTTTACGCCATTGAGTACCCCGATGCCTCCCAAGACGTCGGTTTCACCTATGACCAGGGAGAAAACGGCAGAGGCATGCTTACAGGCATGATCGATGCCAGTGGCACCTACGCCTACCTCTATGACGGTTTCGGAAGGATCACGGGAGAGGATAAGACCCTTGGCGGGATCACTTACACCACGCGGTATGGATACGATGGGGCAGGACGCCCGGCATCTCTCACCTATCCCTCGGGCCGTGTGGTGGCCTATGAGCGGAACGGCGCAGGGCACATCACCCGCGTTACCACCACAAGAGGAGATGAGACCAGGACGCTTGCCGAGAATATCACCCACCTGCCCTATGGTCCGGTTTCGGGCCTGAGTTACGGGAACGGTTTGTCTCTCCGGATGTCCTTTGATCATATGTACCGATTGACCGGTTCTCAGCTGGAGGACCTTCAAAACCTTACCTATGCCCTGGACCGGAAAGGCAACATCACGGCCGTCACGGACCATCTCGATGGATCAGGGAACCGGGCCTTTACCTACGACGCCCTTGATCGTCTGACCGGCGCTGCGGGCCCTTACGGAGAAATTGCCTTTACCTACGACAGGGTGGGAAACCGGCTGACCCGTGACAGGGACGGTCAATCCGAGCAATACAACTATTTCCCGGGCACCAACAAGATCCGGGAAATCACCGGACCCGATCCCGTGACCTTCGGATATGACGTTAACGGCAATATCAGGTGCATGGGTGAGAGAACCCTCGACTTCAATCAGAACAAGCGCCTGATCCGCGCCTCCGAAAACGGCGTGGTCCTGGGGGAATACACCTACAACGGCCGGGGTGAGCGGGCCCGAAAGGTGACGGACCGGGGCACCGTCCATTACCTCTACGACAAGGACGGCAACCTCATGGCCGAGGCCGACGGGCAGGGCGGCATTGTCCGGGAATACGTCCATGTGGAAGGGCGGCGTCTTGCCTTGTTTACCCAGGATAGCACCGGGGAAATCGAGGTGAGCGTGAGGACCGATAAAGGACGGGCCTTTTCCGGAATCCGGGTCTATGCCTTCACCGCGGCCGGTGCCTATACGGGTCAATACGCCGAAACGGACGATCAGGGCGTGGCAAGATTTTTGTCAGAAGAATTCCACGATGGAAATTTTAAATTCCGTGCCGACTACCTCTCTTTGCGGTTCTGGTCGCCCGTGATCGGTGTCCCGGGGGCCTCCAGCGCGGATGTCGTCATTGAAGAGCAAACCGCCGAGGTGATGGTCACCGTGGCGGATGCCGCAAAGGAGGGTATCCGGGTCTACCTCTTTAACGAAAGCGGCGCCTATCTCGGGCTCAATGCCGTGACCGACGGGGAGGGCAGGGTTTGTTTTGATCTGCCCGTGGGTGGCACCTTTAAATTTCGGGCTGATCACCTTCTGAGTCGGTACTGGAGTGATCCGGCACACGTGGCTTTGGATGAACCGACCTTCGTAGAGATCGACACGGGCGGGGGCGTATTGACCGTCACCCTGGCAAAAGACACGGGATCGCGCATGGCAGGTCTTAGGCTTTATCTCTTTACCCCATCGGGTGCCTATCTGGGCCTGCAGGAGGCAAGCGATGAAAACGGACAGGCGGCCTGCACGGTATCGGGCGGTGATTACAAGGTCCGGGCGGACTACCTGGGCTATCAGTTCTGGACGGATGCGGTGAATGTTTCGGGGAATACGGATGTGACACTGAGCATTCCCCATCGGGACGTTACCATCACGGTGAACGGGGATCACAGCGGCGATGTCCTTCCCCTTGAGGAACTCAACGTCTATCTCTTTACGCCGGCCGGGGCCTATATGGGCCTTAGCCAAAGGACCGACGGCCTGGGCCGCGTCGTCTTCAACCTTCCCGAGCGGGAGTACAAGGTCCGGGCGGATTACCTGGGACGGCAATACTGGTCCGAAACGTTTGTCGGTGAGGACCGGGTCGTTGCCGTCCCCGAGGGCCTGGGGGAGGTGACGGTTTCAAATAGGGGACTTCCGCTCGAGGATGTCAGGGTCTATGTCTTCAATGCAGCCGGTGCCTATCTGGGACTAAACGGCGTGTCCGATGCCTTGGGCCAAGCGGTCTTCCGGTTGCCCGAGGGCGATTACAACTTCCGGGCCGACTATCTTGGGAGCCGGTATTGGAGCGGTCAGGTCTCTCTCATCCCGCATGTTTTCAATCCCGTGAGCGTCTCAACGGGGGGCGGGATCTTTTCCGCCACCATCCTCAAAGGAGGAGAATCACACCCCCTCGAAGGGGTGACGTGTTACCTCTTTTCCGAATCGGGCGCCTACCTCGGCATGCATGGCGTCACAAGCGATCAGGGTGAGGTGGACTTCAGCCTGGCGGACGGCACCTATAAACTCCGGGTGGATTATCTCGGCAGCCAATTCTGGATCGAAACGTTTACGATCCCCGACACCCTGTCTCTCGCTTACACGATCCCCCACCAGGACGTGAGCGTGTGTGTGGCCGGGGACTGCAGCGGCGATGTCCTCCCCTTCGAGGACCTCCCGGTCTATCTCTTTAGCGCCTCAGGGACCTACCTCAGTCTCACAGGCAAGACGGACGCCCTGGGGCGGATCTCCTTCAACCTGCCGGAGCAGGAATACAAGGTCCGGGCCGATTACCTGGGACGGCAATACTGGTCCGAGGTGTTCTCATGGCAGGACAGGGGGGTGATCGTTCACGAGGGTGTGGCCGAGATCCACGCGGCTCAGAACCAAAATCCCTTGCCGGGTGTGAATATCTATGTATTTGATGAAAACGGGGCCTACCTGGGCAAGATCTCCAGGACGGATGAAAACGGCATGGTATCCTTGCGCTTGCCCGAGGGGACCTACCGGTTCCGGGCGGACTACCAGTCGAGCCAATACTGGGTCACAGAAGCAATTGATGCCGATAGTATCAACGAGATCCACCTGGATACTGGGGGCGGTGCCTTTTCCCTGACCCTGGAAAAGGCACAGGGAGAGCCCCTTGTGGATGTGCCGGTCTATGTGTTCACACCAAGCGGTGCCTACATCGGGATCAATGGCCGGACAAACGATCAGGGCCGTGTCTCCTTTGATCTCTCGGAGGGATGCTACACATTCAGAGCGGATTATCTCGGTTATCCATCCTGGACCGATCCCCTGGAGGTGCCCCAGACCTTATCCCATGTCCTGACGATTCCCCATCAGGATATCACCCTTGCCATCAATAAGATTTTTGGGACCGAGTCCACCCCCCTTGAAAATATCAAGACCTACCTCTTCACGGAGAGCGGTGCGTACCAGGGGGTAAACGCCGTGACAAACGCCCAGGGTCTGGTCAGCTTCAGCCTGCCCGAGAAACCCTATAAAGTCCGGGCCGATTATCTCGGGGCACAATACTGGTCCGAGGTGTCCTCATGGCAGGATGGGGCGGTGAACATCGATCACGGCCAAATCCGCCTCCATGTCACCTGCAGCGGTACTGCTATCGAAAACGCCCCGGTCTATCTCTTTACCGAACAGGGTTCTTATCTTGGGTTAAACGAGAAAACCGATGTCCATGGTGAGGCCGTCTTCTTTATCCCGGCCCACACCTTCAAGTTTCGGGTGGATTACAACGGATCGCAGTACTGGACGGAAGGGATCAATATACTCGCCCACGAAGAGGCGATAAAAGAAGTGGCCATTGAACAGCTTGCGCTTGACTTGACGAATAATCCAAGACCTGATAGGTTTGACGGAAAACCACCGACATTTAAAGCAGAACCCATCCGTTTGGCAAGTATCGGATCTTTGACAGGATTGCTGGTCCAGGAGGAAGTGGAAAAAACTCCCAGGGAGAAGGTGTTCTATTTTATCAACGACCATCTCGGTACGCCGCAAAAGCTGATGGACGAGACCGGCGCAGTTGTCTGGAGCTCGGATTATCAACCCTTTGGAGCAGTAAATAAGATCACCGGATCAGTGGATAATAATTTCAGGTTTCCAGGCCAGTATTATGATCAAGAGACGGGCCTCCACTACAACTACCACCGCTATTATGATCCGCGGATGGGGAGGTATTTGAGGGCTGATCCGATTGGATTGGCTGGGGGGATTGATCTGTTCTCTTACGTTCACAATAATCCGGTTAATTTGATTGATGCACTCGGTCTGTACTGTAAAATTATTTGGGATGAATTTGGTACTTTCCACATCAGCTTCCGGCGTGAGCAAGAAACAATTGGCTATTGGTCGGCTTTGATTGCATGGACGGGAGCTCAAATAGTGAAATTGAAGTTACCCAGGAAATTCATAGTTCCCATGAACCCTTTAGAGGAAAAGCTATATGAATATCAAATAGTTTTCACAATATATGAAATGTTTGGAATTTACAGAAATTATTATGAAGTGTGTTTTGATGACTGTACAGGTGATCAAATCTCAAAGACCCTTGTCGGTCGAGAGAAAGTAAATAAGGGACAAGAGGCCATATATGAAACTTGGACCGAAACTAGGTCAATCAGGTAAGGCATGAAAAGATTGGGTAAAGTTGTGATAGTGGCCATTCTAGCATGTGCTATCGGAATTACTGTGCTTTTTAAAGTTATTGTTTTGGATAATCCGGATTTATTATGTATGATCGGGCAAGGTTTTGATGAACCATCTAGGCTTTATTACGCCTCAGTCGAGAGAATATATAAAATTTCGGATAAAAAGAAGGTTGGTAAAAAATTTAAAGAGCGTTTGACAGAAGGTGGCAATGAGCACCTTTACAATTGTTATATAAGAATTTTAGGAGTTATTGGAGAAGGAGATGCGATCCCTTGTTTAATGCAGGTTTATGCTAAACATCAAAACAATAAAAATTTAAGGAGTATTATACATGATATTATAATCAGTATAGGGTTGATCGGGAATGAAGCTTCAGTTCCCTTTCTGGAAAATCTTCTGAAAAATTATAATGCAAATATTGCATATGTGCCAAGTTCTCTAATTGTTCATTCATTGTATCTTATAACAGGAAAGAAATATTTCTTTACTAATAATTCAGGGGAAAAAGACGAAATATATTTGTCTAAGGAACGGATTGAAGCTAGAAAAATTATTAAAACCTCAAGGGGAAGGAAAAGAAGCTTAGAAGAGATGATAGCTTTAGATAAGATGGCTTATCGTCCTGCTGAATATCAATAGTAATATTGGAAAAAAAATTAAAAGACAATAGATACAGGTAAATAGTAATACAGGGGACAGACAAATAGTGAATGAGCGGGAGAGTGATGGATAATAACG
>CAYNYM010000072.1:0-10699 GCA_964401325.1 uncultured Desulfobacteraceae bacterium
TTCCTCTCTTCGATCCAGTACATGATGGATGAACGACCTCAAGGGCACGAGGCCGATGCCCCCGGCCACGAAGAGCAGGTCTTTGCCCTTGGTCTCATCCACAGGAAAATGGGTCCCGAAAGGACCCCGAACCCCGACCCTGTCGCTTGTCCGAAGGCGGTGAACGGCATTGGTCAGGTTTCCCACTTTGCGGATAGCCAGTTCAAAGGAACCGTCTTTTCGGGACGCCGAGGAAATCGATATAGGGGCCTCCCCAATGCCCATAATCGACAACTCGACGAATTGACCCGGCAGGTGGCCCAGGGGTTCCCCGTCCTCAAGATGAAGTTCAAAGAGCTTTTCACTCTGAGTCAGATCTTCAATGCGAGTGATCTCAGCCCACCTCGGCAAATAGGGAGATATATTCGGCACAGCTTGATTCATAGCACGCTCCTCCTTATTGTTCATCTTGCTTGAGATGGTTCAGAACATGAAGTGGATCAGCAATATCCGGCAGACAGGATGAGGAACATCGGCCACAGCCCACGCAGGCAAGATCATCCAGCAGCTTGAAGAGGTAGAGGCCTTTGCGGTAGAAACGGTGGCGGTAGCGCGCCGTTCGGGTTTCCCGGAAATTTTCACCCGTGCCCACCTTGGCAAAGTCTTCAAGTAGACAGCCGTCCCAGCGCCGACGCCGCTCCCCATGAACGAGGTCCAGGTCCATTTCGTCATTCACGTCAAAACAGTAACAGGTGGGGCACACCAGGTTGCATGTGCCGCAACTGAGACACTTGCTTGCCTGCTCTTCCCAGAAAAATTTCTCACTGCTGCGCTCCAGCAGTTGCGGAATCTCCCGGCTGGGAAAGGTCAGGCCTCTTTTTTTGCAGGCGTTTAGCCTCTGCGTACGGATTTCCGCCCGTATCCTGGTCTCCTCCTTGGTCGCAGGGCGGACTTTCCCGTACTTCTCAAGGAGATATTTCCCCTTTTCCGTGCCCACCTCCACCGTGAAGGTCTCCCCGATATCCGTCAACATGAGATCAAAGCCGTTGGATACCGTGGCCGCCTCCATCTCCGCCCAGAATGCCCGCGGGGCGACCCTTGTCGGATCAACGCCTATGAGCAATGCGTTCTCTCTTCTTTTGAGATAGTGGGGGTCGGGAACGCCACTTGAGAAGATCTTGTCCATCTGGTTGATGGCCTTGAGATCATAGGGATGAATGCCCATGAGAATAATGGGTTCGCCTTCTATGACTTGTTCAACTTTTTGGGGAGGGGCCGTGGAAAATTTCAGAAGGGTTTCCGACGGAGGGAGAAAATATTTCTTTGGAGGGAACAGGGTACAGTCGAAGTCGAGACAAAGCTCTTCAGGTGATTGAATGGGACCGTAGTCATAGGCACCATTCTTTTCCTTTACACCTTCGACCTGATACCGGTTTATGAGGTTATTGACAAAGAGATCAATATCCGACTTTTCGATAACTTGTAATTCCATGTGCCTACCTCGCTAGAGAGCTCGCTAAAGAGTTTGATTTACCTGGTATGAGAAACCGAAGTCTTTATCTTTTTCCCGGGCATGGAATGCAATAGCACCGAAGATGTAGGCAATAAGTCTTTATCATCCCCCCTTTCGTTTTAGAATGCCCTTTTATACTTGGAGTTTTAATAACAGTAAACCTTTTTTGTTTCAGGCAATTGGTATGCCAATTGCCCGGGGAAACCTGGAATCCGGTAATGCTTTGATAAAAGATAATAAATAGGGAAAGGACCGTTCGGTATTTTTTGGATCTGGAAACAGGGACGGTCCATTTTTCGGAACAAGTGTAAA
Organism: uncultured Desulfobacteraceae bacterium; assembly: GCA_964401325.1. Classification (GTDB taxonomy): domain Bacteria; phylum Desulfobacterota; class DSM-4660; order Desulfatiglandales; family HGW-15; genus CAYNYM01. The sequence goes on from CAYNYM010000072.1 coordinate 1,805, forward strand.
TAATCAGATGACAAATGATTTGATTTGCATCAAGATTGTTTTGCTTGACAATTGATATCAATGTGGTAATGACCGCCGGTAGACGCTAGGTATTGGAGCCAATTTTGCTTTCCCTTTAAATCGACTTGTCTTTGACCAAACCTTTCTCATGAGCTCGTGTCCTGCGTGCATATTTTCGTGGGCATGATGCCCTTTCCGATCCAGAAATTAGGGCATGCGTTTTCACCGCAAGGGGAACCTGGGGAAAAGAAAAATGCGAGTCCAACTGTACAAAAGAATCTTTCTGAATTTCGTCCTTGTCATCGCTTTGTTCGGGATACTGGCCGGGGCAGTTGGGGCTATACTGATCAATCGAAATACCCTTAACGAGGCCCAACGCCGCGTAAGCCTTGATCTGCGCTCGGCATGGAGTGTGATCCAGGCGGAGCAGGATAAGCTGGAACTCTTTGTGACGGCACTGGGCGCGGGCAAGAGGGTAAAGGACGCCTACCAGGTCCCGGATTCCCCGAAGTTTCGCGCAATTTTAGAGGCCGCGAGGCGGCAGAGTCACTTTGATTTTCTGACCCTCACCGACAATAAAGGCCGCGTAATTCTTCGGACCATGGAACCTTACCTTACGGGCGATTATCTGACAAACGACCCTTTCATCAGGAGTGCCCTGAGAGGCAACACCGTCAGCGGGTTCGGCGTCTTGGACGTCTACCGTCTTCGGGCCGAGGGCGGTGATCTGGAAGAAAAGGCCTTCATGGTCTTCGAACCCACCGAAAAGGCCAAGCCGAGGGCGAAGACCTTCGAGAGTTCCGGCATGGCGCTTGTGGCCGCATCACCGGTCGAAGATGAGACGGGCAACCGCAAGGGGGTCATCTATGCAGGCGTCCTTCTAAATCGAAACCACGAGCTCGTGGACAAGATCAGGTCCATCGTGTTTGAAGACCAGATCTATAATGGGAAACATCTTGGAACGGTGACTATTTTCCAGTGGGACAGTCGCGTGGCCACCAACGTGACCCTGGCGAACGGCAACAAGGCCATCGGCACCAGGGTCAGTAAAGAGGTCTACAACAAGGTCCTGGAAAACAACCTCCACTATTACGACAGGGCCTTTGTGGTCAACGACTGGTATCTGAGCGCCTATGACCCTATCCATGATTTCGAGGGCAAGGCGGTTGGTATTCTTTATGTGGGTGTTCTGGCAAAGAAATATGACGATCTCAAACAAGAGCTATGGGCCTTTTGCGGGCTCCTGTCCCTGGGGGCCGCCGTCATTGTGCTGACATTGGGTTTTGTCTTTTCCCGTCGATTGACCGGATCGGTCAGTCGCTTGGCGGACGCTGCGGGGAAAATCACGCAAGGGGAACTGGACATGAAAGTGCCCGAACCTCCCACCGATGACGAAGTCCGGGATCTCACAAAGGCCTTCAATATCATGGCCGACAGTCTCAGAGAAAGGGACGAAAGCCTGAGAAGGACCAACGCCGAACTGGAATACACCAATCACTCTCTCCAGATCGTCAATCAGAATTATCTGGATATGCTGGGTTTTGTATCCCATGAATTGAAAAATACCCTGGGCGTAATTTATACCTCGGCCAACTCCCTGACCATGACCGCGGTCGGCGAGTTGAACCCCTCACAGGAGGCTCTCGTCCGAAACATCGGCCGGAGCATCGACAAGGCCCTGATCATGACCCGGAAGTACCTCGATCTTTCACGCATCGAAAAGGGTGAACTTAAAGTGGAACTCGGAGATATCGACATGGTGAAGGACGTCTTAAACCCCTCCCTGGAGGAATTCAGGGAAGTCATAGAGAAAAGGGCCGTCACCCTGGAAAACACCGTCCCGAAGAGCATCCTCCTAAAAGGAGACAAAGATCTTCTTCAGATCGTCTATAAGAATCTCATTGACAACGCCTTGAAATATGGCCGGAAAGGGGGAAGTATAAGATTGAATTTCGGCCGGATGGGAAATGCCCTGCGGTTTGAGGTGTGGAATGAAGGGGAAGGGCTCTCCGAGGATCAGCTTTCTCAAATCTTTGATAAGTTCGTGCGTTTCAGGAGTGATGTAAAGGCGTCCCAGAGCACGGGGCTCGGCCTGTTCATCACGAGGGATATCATCAACAAGCACGGGGGCAATATCTGGGCGAAATCCGAGAAGGGAAAATGGGTGAAATTTGTCTTCACGTTGCCCGCCAAGCCACTGGAGGAGAGCTAGGGTCCATCCGGAAATCAATCCAAACACTAACCCAAAAAGACAGAGGTTCAGATCTCTTCGATGCATTCAACCATGATCAGATGTAACTGTTCAGGTTGTTTAGGCTGTAGGCTACAGGCTATTGGTTTCCGAACCCTTCGCTTATTTCTTCTTTGGGGAATTCCCTGGTTGCTCGATATGTGATCACGCATATTCCCTTCCTGCGGTACCTCACAGCCTAAATGCCTACAGCCTATCTGGCTGAGTAGTTACGATCAGATAAGCTTTTTTTTTCAAAAGGCTGAACCCATACCACCAAAGCAAGTGGCGCAAAGGAGGTGATCGATCATGAAAAACAGGGTGAGAATAAGGTTAGCGCTTGCGATTTTTCTGCTTATCCTCACGGGATGTGCCCCTGTCATTTCCAAGGGGTTGAGGGACCAGGCGGCAAATGGACCGACGTTCATCGATGTGCTTCAAGATCCGGATGACCATCGGGGCAAGGTGGTTATTTGGGGCGGTGTCATCATCGGGGCTGAGAACAAAAAGGAGGGCACGCTTATCGAAGTCCTTCAGAAACCAACGGATATTGCCGGACAACCCTGGGATACGGACCGTTCCGGCGGCCGGTTTCTGGCCCTCTACAAGGGTTTCCTGGATGTGGAGCTCTTTGCAAAGGGCAGGGAATTGACCGTTGGAGGTACAATAATGGGAAAACGCGTCCTGCCCTTGGGCGAAATCAGTTACGCCTATCCCTTTGTGGAAGTGAAAGAGATCCATCTCTGGCAGGAACGCCGGGAAGAATACTACCCGCCCCCTTACTGGTATTATTCACCCTATGACCCCTGGTGGTGGCATTATCCCCACCGGCATCCTTACCGGTATCGCTGATAAAAAAGTCGCGTTTGGAGGGGATTAGGGACGGTATTTTTTGAGGTATTGACGTAACTTCAACTTGCGTGCGGTATTTTCCGAACTCATATATCGAACCTTCCCGAAAACCGCTCGTTCCGGTCCAAACGCCCGGTCGTGGCGCCCAAGAACCCAGAAGATGCCACTGTAGGAGTTGGGATCTCTTCCGTCCAGGGCGTACTTGTTGTTGAGTGAAATCATGACTTCCAATGCGACCCGGGGCGACGGTGTCCATTCTAGAATTTTTTTGCCCCAAAGCATACGCAGATAATTGTGCAGCCGCCCTTCTTGAAGGAGCTGAATTTGGGAGGCGTTCCAGAGGGGATCGTGGGTTCGGGCGTTCTCGAGGTCCTCCAGGGAATACAGATAGGGCCTTGGATCATTTTTATGCCGCTTCAGGGTCTTCAAGGCCCAATCCGGAAGGGAGTCATAACGGGCATAATCCTCCCGTCGGAGGCACATGTTGAATCCCAGTTCCCTCCAGGTCACGAGTTGGTCCAGGAAGGCCTCGGCCGCCTCGCTCATTCCCCACCATCCGTTTCGGCTACCTGTGGTTTTACTTGAGAGCATGTTCGAGGACCAGGTCTCTTTTCGTGCCGTTTGATGGAAGACCTGATGGGCGGATAAATGGCCGAAATGGAGGTAGGGTGATAACCCGCTGCTCCCTTCCAGGTCCGGGTGATTGCGATTTTCGGAGTATTGAAGCAATTTTTTGTCCAAAAATTCCTTGAGCACTTTCCGGGCCTGCCCCGTGCCTCCGTGTGTGGACACGGGGCCGACACTGTGATCCAGGGCAAAGGAGGTCAGGGTGTCGGGTTTTCCACTGAGAAGGCGGAACGATGCCGGAGGCCATTTGGCCGTAATATCCCGCGGGAGGGATTTTAATACCTTGAGGGAGGATCCCTTCAAGGGGTCTGCTCTGGGGCGGTCCGATAGGAAGGCCGGGAGAGTTTTTTGCAAAAAGCGCCTGAAGGCATAGGCCGTTGCAAAGACTTTGTCCGCCGCCCGCATGGGAAGCAGACCATTGGAATCAACCAGTTCAAAATGGACCGGGATCTTTGTCGCCGCCGAGGCCACCATGTTCGGAATAAAAAATGCGGGGAAGTCGTCGGTGACAATGAGACAGGCCTTTTCGGAAAGGGTGGCAAGCAGGCCTTTGTCCGTATCAGGGGCGGGCTCGACATAGGGATAATAGAGGACGCCGGTCTTCTGAAGCCTTCGGGAATTGTCCACCATGCCTTCCAGGATGAAGCGGTGGAATCTCTCACTCGCCCATGGATATCCGATGCGTAGGGCCTCCAGAATGACGAGGGGCTTTTCCAGTTCAAGGGAGCGGTCCACGGCCCTCTGCAGGCTGTAATTCCAGGTTACACGTCGGTTGGCGATCATCCAGTAGAGGACATATTCGCCCCGGGGATTGACCGGGGCATCATTGGCCTTGCGGATGCGATTGTCGGGAACGAAGTCCATGGCCATCCTCGGGTGAATGCATTTCAAAAAGCCAAACAGTCACCATTCCTCAGGTGATCCAGTCGTTACGTCCTTTAGAGTTTTTCAAAACAGGCATCGTTTAGTCCGTCCAGGAGCAGGAAGGATTGAATTTTGATGCGCAGGATCTCCGCTTCGGGATGGGCCATAAATGATTCTAAGTGAGGGTGTTGCTCCAGAAGCTTTTTCCTAACGAGATCTCTTTTGTTTGCATTCTCAATCTTTTCATAAAAACCGGCCACGGTCATGGCCTTGGCCTCCGGTCTCCGCGCTCCCGTGTGTTCTTCCCTCGTATCAATGAGCAGGCTGACGGAAGGATTTTCGGTCATGTTCCTGAATTTGGTCGTCCGGCGGTGGGAGACCATGTAGATTTCATGACAATTGTCGTCGGTCGCATAGGCCATGAGAGAACAATGAGGCGTTCCCCCCGAAACCGTTGCCAGAACGCAGATATCCCTTGCCTTGACGAGGGCTTTCATCTGTTCAGTCATGGGGTTTTCTCCCGGGGGCAGATCTCTCACCCAAAGTTGCATTGGGGCCTGCACAAAGGGCCTGTTGTTCAAGGCCCGTTTCGTTACTGCAATCCTTGTAAAAAACTACCACATTAAACCCATTGAGGGAAAGGAATTTCCGGACAGGGCCTTTTTATGGACAGGGGGTGATGAGGCAACCCGGCATGATACGAATTTCACGTTGCTTGGGCAACCCTCGCCTGGTATATTTAATATATAGCCAGGAAAACGGGTTTCTTAAGGCCGCATGTTTTCTTTTCGCACAAAACCTTCTGTTTTAAATCGGGATTATCTATTCGCGTGTCCGTGTCATTCAGCCCTGTTCCTTTTTTTTCGGTGAAAGGGGAGAATGCCCGCACGGTAGCTCACTCTGGTCACTTGTAACTCGTAACTTTCCTTTTCCGGCCCATATTGCGGGAATCTTCGATGGCCATGGATCCCATATGTATTCATACAGTAAGGTGAGATATGGAAAACCGAATAAAAGTCGGTATCAGTGCCTGCCTGTTGGGCGAAAAGGTCCGCTATGACGGCGGTCACAAGCTGGACAGATTCCTGCGAGACACATTAGGGCAATATGTGGAGTATGTCCCCGTGTGCCCGGAAGTTGAAAGCGGCCTCGGTATTCCCAGGGAAGCCCTTCGTCTGGTGGGGGATGTGGCAGCACCCCGCTTGGTGACCTCCCGCACCAACCGGGACTTTACGGACAAAATGAACGCGTGGGCCAAGGGGCGATTGGCGGAGTTGGAAAGCGAGGACCTCTGCGGTTTTGTTTTTAAAAGCAAATCACCCAGCAGCGGCATGGCGCGGGTCAAGGTCTACAATGACAAGGGTATGCCTGTTCAACAGGGTGTGGGCCTGTTCGCCAGGGCCTTCATGGAGCACTTTTCCCTGATTCCCGTTGAAGAAGAGGGCAGGCTCCATGATCCGAAACTGAGGGAAAATTTCATCGAACGGATATTTATCCTCAGAAAATGGCGTGAAACTCTTTTGGAAAAGCTTACGTTAGGTAAACTGGTGGCGTTTCATACCCATCAGAAACTGCTCATTCTATCTCACAGTCAGAAACACTACCGTTTGATGGGGAAGCTGGTCGCCGGTGCCAAGGGAGTTCCTATCCGGGACCTCTATGACACTTATGAGAGACTGCTTATGCAGGCCATGAAGTTCAAGACGACTCCGAGGAAAAATGTAAATGTCCTCCAGCACATGATGGGTTATTTCAAAAAGGAGCTGTCACCGGATGAAAAACAAGAATTTATGGAAATCATTGATGAATACCGGAAAGGATACGTCCCTTTCATTGTTCCCATCACGCTGATCAATCACTACGTGAGAAAGTTCAAGGAACCCTATCTCGGGTCTCAGACCTTTCTTCAGCCGCATCCGGTGGAGTTGCAACTCCGCAACCATGTCTAGAGACGGCGGAATCTGAGGTGCAGGGCGGTCTGAGCAAGAGACCCGCCTTAGCCCTTGGTCTTATGCCTCTTCTTCCATGATGCCTTCACGGAGAGCCTTTGGATTGAGAACGGGCACGGGTTGACAGGTGTTTTTCTCAGGGTTGAACATGAGTCGGTAGGAACCTGTGTTTCCTTCCCGGGCCATGAAATCCCATCCTCGGATGTAGTATGGGCAGTCGTCATTGAAGCAGATATACATGAAGTCATTGTCCCAAGTGAAGACAAAGGGGTTTTCGGGGACCTCCCATTTCAACATTTTCTCTCCACAATGGGGGCAACACAGGGTTTTCCCTGTTGTTTTCTTTCTCTTCTCCAGTTCTTCCCCCTTGAGGCATTCGACGGACTCTATTTTTACCCGAGGCCTTTTTAGACGTGACGACTCAGCGCCCTTCTTGATTGCATACAGGGCATAGACGGGGTCAGTGGAGAGATTCATGCGGGCGTATTTGTCATCCTTGGGCCGGGGGTTCCCCTTGGATACGAAAAAAGACGTTTCTTCGAACATCCCGGAAGCCCTGAAGAATTCTTCAACGAGAATGATCCGCTCTTCTTCGCTGGATTCACGCCAGATCTTGACCGCCTTTTGTGGAAACATGCGATTGGAAAAGATGACGAGAAAAAGCCCTCCGGGCTTAAGGATCCTTCCCACCTCCTGAAAGACCTGAATCGGTTGGGTCATATAGTCAACGGATACCGTATTGAGGACCGTATCAAAAAAATTGTCTGGAAAGGGGAGATGCGGGTCCCCGTTGAGGTCATGTAACACCTGTTCCGACAGCATTTTGTTGGCCTTGAGTTCGTTTTCGTTCAAACCCAGGCCGATCACCTTCGCGGGGCCGAGAGAGGCGGGAATGTGAGAATCCCATCCGGCCATCAGATCCAGAATGATGGGGTCTTTTTCGACCACAAGGCGTGCAATGATTTTTTCAACCGTTGAAAGGGCCAGGGAATCGAGATGGTCGACAAAGCGGTCCCTGGCGTAAAAATTGGCATCGTTTGAAGAGTCAATCCTTGAAAAGGCCTCCTCGTCAAAGATGGGACTGAGCCGCGATATCCTTTTCGCGATTTGTTCATGGGCTGTGTTCATCGTATTCACCTCCAATAAAAGAGCCGGGAAGCATATAGCTTAACCCGGCTCGTATCCCCAATTGATGGGCAGGTTAATAAAGTTTTTGTGGGTTGATTTAAAAAAAAATTAAGCATGAAAAAGACCCTGTCAACCGAGGGATGGGCAACTGAAAGGGCTGAAAAGATCTTATCTCCGGATGGGCATGGGCTGTAGACTTGAAATCACAGGGATCACTGTTGATTTGTGGACCATAATGGGTTCAGCAGGACCAGGCAGGATTAACGGTTTTTCTCCATTTTAGAGAGGTAGGCATCGTGATGGAAAAAAGGCCTGTACTTGTGACCGGGGGCACGGGTTACGTGGGCGGAAGACTGATCCCTCAATTGTTGTCTTCCGGGTATCGGGTGCGGATCATGGGGCGATCTCTGGACAAGATCCGGTGCCGGCCCTGGGCCAGTCATCCCATGACGGAACTTGTCCAGGCCGATGTCCATGATCCGGAGACCCTGGGAAGGGCGACCAAGGGGTGTCGGGCGGCCTATTACCTGATTCATTCGATGAACCCCCGCCACAAGGATTTTGCTGAAGCGGATCGCACAGCCGCCCGGAACATGGTCCGAGCAGCGGCATCGGGTGGCCTGGAGCGGATTATCTATTTGGGTGGCCTGGGTTCGGATGCCCCCTCTTTGAGCAAGCACCTGCGCTCCAGGGCCGAAGTTGCGAGGATTCTGCAGTCAGGGCCCGTCCCGACGACATTTCTGAGGGCCGCCATGATTCTCGGCTCAGGTGGGGCCTCCTTCGAGATCCTCCGTTACCTGGTGGAGCGGCTACCGATGATGGTCACGCCGCGCTGGGTTCAGACGCCCTGCCAGCCCATTGCCATTCGAAATGTGCTCCGTTATCTCCAGGGATGTCTGGAACCTGATATCGTGAAGGGAAAGACCTTTGACATCGGGGGGCCTGATGTCATGACCTACCGGGATCTCATGAAGATCTACGCCGAGGAGGCGAAACTCCCCAGGCGATGGGTGGTGCCTGTTCCCCTGTTGACGCCCCGGCTGAGTTCCTATTGGATTCATCTCTTGACACCCGTTCCTTCATCCATTGCCAGGCCGCTTGCAGAGGGCCTGCGGAATCCGGTGGTTTGCCAGGATAACCGGATTCGCTCCATCATTCCCCAGGAACTGCTTTCATGCAGGCAGGCCATACGTCTGGCCCTGGAAAAAACGCGGCAACAGAAGGTGGAGACCTGCTGGTCGGATT
>CAYNYM010000073.1:0-10692 GCA_964401325.1 uncultured Desulfobacteraceae bacterium
AAAAACAGACCCCTACACGGCCTGTGACCGCTTAATCCTTTCAAAACTCGGGATCGAACGTCCATGAATGCCTCGAGGGCCGAGATGTTCAGGGTGGTAAGGCTGATTCTTCTGATCCTGGTGGGGTGTTTTTTCCTGGCCTTCGGGACCTATCTCCTGATCGCGGCGTATCATCTCAAAGACCCCTTTAATTTCATCATGACATTTTTCGCTTCCAACCTGATTATCCTGATCAGCGCATCCCTTGTCATCGGATTCTTCATCAGGCTCTTCAGGTCGGAAAAAACACCTGATAATGATGTGAAATGATATTTTTTTTCTTTTTGCCAAGGGAATGACCTATGACAATTCGCAAAACAAAGAACCTGCCTATTGGAAAGAGACTTCTGAAACTGAGAAGAGAGAGAACCATAACCCTCAAACATTTGGCCAATGAGACCGGCCTGAATCCCAAATACATTTCCCGGGTGGAAAAGGGCGAATTGATACCGCCGGTTGCCGTTATTTTGCAACTTTCAAAGGCACTTGAAATCGATTCGAGCATCCTTCTCAGGGAAGAGAGACGTCAGGCAGGCAAGGCCTCGGATCGAGACTACCAGAAACGAACGGAGGCTTACTCCTATTTGAATCTTACGCCGGAGGCACGCCACAAGCATCTCAAGGCCTTCAGGGTCTTCATCGATCCCATGGCCGAACACAAGGGCGTCAGTTACCAGCATCCGGGTGAGGAATTTGTCTACGTGCTGAAGGGGAAAATCGAGGTCATGGTTGGTGAAAACAAGAATGACCTTGGCCCTGATGACTGCCTGCATTTCAATTCATCGGTCGTTCATAAACTGCGCAATCTCAGTGAGGAAAAGGCCGAATTGCTGGTTGTGCTGTTTACGCCCTAAAATCTGTCCTTCTCGCACCGCCCGGGACACGGTTTGCGTCATCCTCCTGCGGTTTCTCGACCCTGTGTGACCCTCACTGTTCCTTGAAAATGGACTGGAGATATTTGCTTTAACACGAAAATATCATACATCATTTTTCTGAATCCTTCACATTGAGGTTACGGATGGGATATCAACTCACGGAAGAGCAGGAGATGATTCGGGCCATGGTCAGAGATTTTGCTCGGGAAGAGATTATGCCCACAGCCGCAGAAAGGGACAAGACCCGTGAATTCCCGAGGGAAAACCTGAAAAAAATGGGCGAGCTGGGACTCATGGGCATGAACGTCCCTCCCGAATACGACGGCGCGGGTGTGGATACGGTGAGCTATTCGGTCGCACTGCAAGAGGTGGCCTATGCCTGCGCCTCGACGGCTGTTGTCATGTCGGTCCACAATTCGGTAGCGTGCGGGCCCATCTATCTGTTTGGCTCCGAATACCTCAAAGACAATTATTTGAGATCCCTGGCGGCCGGAAAAAAAATTGGTTCCTTTGCGCTCACGGAGCCCGGAGCCGGTTCCGATCCCTCAAGCCAAAAGACCAAGGCCGTCAAAGATGGAGAAAGCTATATCATCAACGGGACCAAGACCCTTATCACGTCGGGAAAGAACTCGGATCTCAGCGTGGTAACCGCCTATACCGAGAAGGACAGGATACACCGGGGTATCAGTGCATTTGTGGTCGAAAAGGGGACCCCGGGTTTTTTCGTGGGCAAGGTTGAGGATAAGATGGGTCTTCGGGCCTCCGATACCACGGAATTGATCTTTGATGACTGCCGGGTTCCTGAAGAGAATCTCCTGGGTCAGAAGGGGGACGGCTTTATGATTGCCATGACGGCCCTGGACGGTGGGCGAATCGGGATCGCATCTCAGTCTGTCGGGCTTGCTCAGGCCTGTCTTGATGCGGCGGTCAGCTATGCGAACGAGCGCATACAGTTCAACCGAGCGATTTCACAGTTTCAGGGCATCCGGTGGATGATAGCGGACATGGCGACTCAAATCGAGGCTGCAAGGCTTCTCACCTTTAATGCGGCCGCCATGAGGGATCGGAGAGAAAACTTTACTGCAGCCGCATCCATGGCCAAGGTCTTTGCGTCTGAAATGGCCAACAGGGTAGCCTACCAGGCCCTGCAGATTCACGGCGGGTACGGCTACATCAAGGAATTTGCTGTGGAGCGCTTTTATCGGGACGCAAGGGTCTTTACGCTTTACGAAGGGACCTCTGAAATCCAGAGAAAGGTAATTGCCAAACATATTATCGGAAGCCGGAGTTGATGGATTGGTGAAAAGTCCAAGTGACCGGCTGCGCTTGCTCTTTCCTCATTTATTGACAAAATCGCGTTTTCCTGTGGACGGATTTTTTAATCAGAGATATAAATATCTGCGGCCCCTCTTGGGGCCTTTTTGGTTTTCGGGACATGTATCCCTTTGTTGTCTTATATACCTTTACCGGAATTTTTTGCTATTTGAACTTTGATCATGGGCAAACCTTTTGAAAATTACCGGGGCCTTATCCCGGATTATGATGCTTTTGTGTCCGCCGTCGGCAGGCCTCTTCCGGTGCATATTCGGATCAATGAACTTAGAATTGAACCGGATGACGCATTGAAAGATCTGAAAGAAAAAGGAGTCCTTTTCCAAAAGAGTGTCCCGGATGACAATACCCTGTTTACGGCATCAAATTTGACTTCTCCGGGCAACCTCATGGAATACTTTCTGGGGCATATCCATCCTCAGGCCCTCACTTCCTGTCTCGTCCCTCTCGTCCTCTCTCCCCTTCCGGACTCTTTTGTCCTGGACATGTGCGCCTCGCCGGGGGGAAAGACATCGCAGATGGCACAAAAAATGGGCAACACGGGCGTGATTGTTGCCAATGAACTTTATCCGGACAGGCACATCCCCCTTGCGCACACACTCGCAAGGCTGGGCGTTATGAATACCGTGCAGACGGCTTATCAGGCTCAGGAGTTTCCCCTTAGAGAACCCTTCGACCTGGTCCTGGCCGATGTCCCCTGTTCAGGGGAGGGCAGGTTCAGGCTGAGCGGGAAAATGCCTTTTTACAAAGGGGCCAGGGAAAACGCCAAACTGCCGGAGCTCCAGAAAAGGATCATCCTGAGGGGATTTGATCTCTTAAAGGAGGGGGGGGTGATGGTCTATGCCACATGCACCTATAACCCCGGGGAAAACGAAGCTGTTGTCGATTTCCTTTTGAAAAACAGGGAGGCTGAAATGCTACCGATACAGTTGGGTCTTCCCTGTGAACCGGGCATTACAGAGTGGAAAAAGGAACACTATGAAAAGGAACTCAGCCGCAGTGTCAGATTCTATCCCCATCAGCTCGATTCAGTGGGCTTCTTCATGGCCAAAATTGGCCGAGGAAAATGACAGACAAGCATTGTTTTATTATCTGGAAAATCGATTCGGCATTCCATCACATCTCTTTCAAGATATTCTGGTATTCAAAAAAAACAAGAGCTGGTGGATCATGACGGACGCCGTTGCCTTGAAAAGGGGGTGCCGTCTCAAGATTTCATCCCTGGGAATGAGGGCCTTTAACCAGGTGGGTGATTTCATCAAACCGACAACCCGTCTGATCCAGACATATGGGAAAAACGCCACAAAGGCCAAGATGACGGTGAGTGAAGAAGATCTGCGGAGACTGCTTGGAGGTGAGGGCATTGCCGTCGATATGGGCCTGGAAAACGGTTACGTGATTCTCTGTCATCATGGGCACCCCATAGGCCTCGGCCTGGCCGTCAATGGAACAGTCCGGTCCCAGTTGCCTTCCAGGGACTTGAAGTTTATGATGAGATGAGTCTGCCGACCATGCCGGAACTGCTTGATTTTCCTTGGAGTTGATATATCTTTGTGGATGACATATAAACAGCAGAAAAACGGGTTTGGGACCGCGTCTCAAAATTGAGCCCATTAGCATCGAAACGGCCGTTACACTTTTAGAAATGCATTTACTCAAGGAAATCCAATCATGGGAAACCAATTGAGCTTTGAGCAAGGCCCCATCCGGCCACCAAACGAGGCCCGTAGCTTGCTCCTTCGTGTCACCCGGAATTGCCCCTGGAATCAGTGTCGTTTCTGCCCTGTATACAAAAAAAAGAAATTTTCACTCAGGACGGTCGAAGAAATCAAAGACGATATTCAGGCGGTGAGGGACATCGCTGACGACATCAAGGCGATTTCATGGCGTTTAGGCGCCAGCGGGCGCGTGAACGACCAGGTCGTTGGCCACATTTTCAACAGTCCCAACTATAGTGACTTTTATCGGGGCATTGCGGCCTGGCTGTACTACGGCCTGGGGTCCTGCTTCCTACAGGATGCCGACAACCTGATCATGAAGACCGAAGACCTGGTAGAGGTCCTCGAATTCCTTGGGGAAAAAATTCCGGAAATTAAACGGGTGACAACCTATGCGCGATCCCGGACCCTTGTCCGGAAATCCGTCGAGGACCTGGAACGGATCAGGCAGGCGGGGTTGGACAGGGTCCATGTGGGCATGGAGTCGGGTTATGATCCCATTCTGAAGATGGTGAAGAAAGGGGTCACCGGAGCGCAACATATCGAGGCCGGAAAAAAAGCGGTGCAGGCCGGATTGGAGCTTTCCGAATATGTGATGCCGGGACTCGGCGGTCAGGAACTTTGGCACGAGCACGCCACGGTCACGGCAAAAGTCCTGAACGAAATCAATCCCCATTTTATACGCCTCAGGAGCCTAAGAGTCCCCGACCGGGTGCCTTTGTCCGAGGATCTGAAATCCGGAAAGTTCAAGATGCAGACCGATGACATGATTGCTGAAGAAATAAGGGTGCTTATCGAAGGGCTGGAGGGCATTACGAGCACTGTCACAAGCGATCACATCATGAATCTTTTGGAAGAGGTGAGCGGAAATTTTCCCGAAGACAAGCCAAAAATGCTCCAGGTGATCAGGAGATATCAGGAAATGCCGGATTCCGAACGTCTGATTTATCGCGTCGGTAGAAGAGGGGGCACGTACCGTTCAACTGAGGATTTAAAGCACGATCCCGTTACCTATGGAAAGATAGAGAGGCTTGTCAAGGACCTGCAGTCAAAGGGGGGTGATGAGGCTGTGGAGAACTTCATCCGTGAAATGGTGGACCAATACATATGAATAAGGTGCGTATGCGATGTCCTATTATCCGGTTTTGCTAGACCTTCGGGATAAAAAGGCCCTGGTTGTAGGGGGTGGAAAGGTCGCTCAGCGTAAGATAGACTCCCTTCTGGAACACGGTGCAGCGGTGCACGTGGTGGCAAGGAATTTGACCGACACCCTGTGCAGATATGCAAAGGAGGGGAGGGTTAGACGCCTGGGTTCGGAGTTTTCCGAGGATTGTTTAAAGGGGTTTTTCCTGGTTATCGCCGCCACCGATGATCCCTTGTTGAACAAAGAGATCAGTGAAAGGGCTCGTTCAAAAGGACTACTTGTCAATGCCGTGGATCAACCCCTTGACTGCAACTTCATTCTCCCTTCCGTGCTGCGCAGGGGGGATCTCTTGATTTCGGTGTCCACCTCGGGCAGGAGTCCCGCACTTGCCAAAAAGGTGCGGGAAGATCTGGAGCACGTTTTCGGCGATGAGTATGCAGCCCTTTTGATGTTCATGGGGCGGATCCGAAAAGAGGTCCTGTCCCGGGGGCTTTCGGGCGCGGAGAATAAACGCATTTTTTCCGAATTCGTGCACTCCTCTCTCCTTGAGAGCTTGAGGGAAAAGGACTGGGAGGGGGGAGTGTCCATTGTAAACGGGATTCTCGGAAGCACTTACAGTGCCGGTGAATTCCGAAAATTCGTTCAAGGGGAATGAGGCGAAAGGCTAAATAAAACCATGTCTCCGCTCTTTTTCAGGCTGGCCCTTTTCTTGATACTTTTTGCAACCGGGGGCTTTGTCGTATACATCCTGGGGCAGAAAAAACCCGTCTATCGATGGGCCTGCCGCAGTCTGTGTGCAGGGTTCATGGCCCTCACCCTGTTCCTTGCATTTCGATACCATGATCTGGGTGCCGCCCCGGTTCTCACGCTCAAGGCCGCACTGGCCTTTTTTGCATGGACCATCATCGGGGCCTATCTTGTTTTTCATCTCAAATTCAGGCTAATGGTCCTTGGTTCATTCGTGGCCCCTCTTGCCGCCTGCCTGATGATCATTTCATCGGCCATGCCCGCTTCGGAGATAACCGTCAAACCGATGTTCAGGAGCCTGTGGTTGACGGTCCATATCGGTACCAGTTTCATGGGCAACGGCATCTTTGCGGTGGCCTTCACGGCCGCCATCATGTACCTGATCCAGGAACGGCAGATCAAACGTAAGACATTCGGGGCCTTTTACAGGACACTCCCTTCACTCGAAACCCTTGATTCAATCAATCACTATGCCCTGATGTACGGCTTTCCCTTCCTGACCATGGGCATGATCACAGGATCAATTTACGCATACTATGCCCTGGGCAGTTATTGGCGATGGGACCCGAAGGAGGTCTGGTCTCTGATCACCTGGCTCTTCTATGCCACCCTGCTGCACGAAAGGCTTGCTGTCGGTTGGCGTGGCCGAAGGGCGGCCGTCATGTCCATCATCGCCTTCCTCTTCCTGATATTCACGTTTGTCGGAGTCAGTCTTTGGCTGAGTGATTATCACAGTTTTGAGAGTCTGGGAGCTAACGGGTGATGATCCATATCGTCAACATCGGGATCAATCATGAGACCGCACCCCTCGAAATGAGGGAGTGCCTTGCCGGAAAAGAGGGAAATCCCCTAGAGTTTCTTGGGTCAATGAGGACTCTTCCCTGTGTCGCGGAGGGGCTTTTTATTTCCACCTGCAACCGGGTGGAGGCCCTTTGCATTACGCCGGAACCGGAGGATGCAAAACGGTCCCTGATCTCGCTGATGGCGGATTTGGGAGACCTTCCCGAAAAGTCATTCTACAATTGCCTTTATGCCTTTGAAGGCATGGATGCCGTGAAACACATCTTTCGCGTGGCGGCCAGTCTGGACTCCATGGTCATAGGGGAACCGCAAATTCTCGGGCAGATCAAGGATGCCTATTACCTGGCCACGCAGGCAAAGACATCGGGAGTCATTCTCAACAGGCTTATGCATCGAGCCTTTCATGCGGCCAAACGCGTCAGGACGGAAACCGGGGTATCCGATGCGGCTGTTTCCATCAGTTACGCCGCCGTGGAGCTGGCCAGGAAGATATTTCATGAACTGACGGATAAGAAGGTTCTCTTGATCGGCGCCGGTGAGATGGCCGAACTGGCGGCAAGGCATTTGCTGAGACAGGGCGTGGGTGAAATTCGTGTAGCGAATCGAACCTTTCAGCGGGCCGTGGAACTGGCCGAGGTCTTTCGCGGACAGGCGGTATCCCTCGAAGAACTCTGGACGCAGATCCTGGAAGTGGATATCGTGATCACTTCCACGGCTTCCCCCGGGTATATGATCCACCATGATCAGATCAGGAAATGCCTGAGGAAACGGCGGAACCGGCCTCTCTTTTTTATTGATATAGCGGTTCCCCGGGATGTGGATCCCGGAATCAATTCTTTGGGAAACGCCTATGTCTATGACATCGACGATCTCAAAGGCGTGATCGAGATCAATAAGGCGCAGCGCCGACAGGAGGCTGTGAAGGCGGAGCGCATTGTTCTGGAGGAGGTTCTCAAATTTGAAAAATGGCTGAAGACCCTTTCCGTGGTTCCCACGATCATCTCTCTGAGAGAAAAGGCGGAGACAATCAGACAGGGGGAGGTCAAAAGGAGCCTTTCCGTTCTCAATGGACTGACGCCTTCTCAGAAGGCGGCGGTAAAGAACCTGACCGTTTCCATCGCCGAAAAGATCATCAATGACCCTATCCTTGTATTGAAGCGAAAGGCCGAACGGGCCACGCGGGATGTCTATCTGGACATGACGCGGACCCTGTTCAATTTAGACCAGGAAAACAATGGAGGTGAAGACAATGGACATCAATAATATGATCGATCAACTCAAACGGCATCCCGAATCCCACAGGATCGGAATGATTGCAAGTCATCTCGGAGTGGTTCGAGGGACTTCGAGAGACGGGCGTGAGGTGACCGGCATGGAGGTGGCCTACGATTATGGTGTGTTGGGTGATATTGTTAACAATATAAAATCTATGCCAGGCATAATTGATGTAATAGTTGATACCAATGAGGGCCGACTGGCCATCGGGGACGAAGTCCTTGCTGTTGCCGTGGCAGGGGATATTCGTGAACATGTCTTTTCCGCCCTGATGGAGGCCGTAAACCGCATCAAGACGGAATCCAGCAAAAAAAATGAATTTTTCAAATGAAATTTTCGGTCGGCTCGCAATCAAGACCAAAGCGGAGGCGGGACGGTAAATTGCCTGAGAGATACAATTTGAGTTCTGCCAAAACCCGGGCTTGGTGAAGAGCTGATAGACCTTTTAGAAAAACCGTTAACAAGAAAAGGGATGATATTATGGGAATGGTTGATATTACGGAAAAACCGGTGATTCGCCGTCTGGCGGAGGCGGGCGGTCGAATTGTTCTGTCCAGGGACACGCTCAGAGAAATCAGGGAAGGAGGGATAAACAAGGGAGATCCCCTGCAGGTTGCCGAAGTGGCCGGGATGAACGCCGCCAAACAAACCCACCTTCTAATCCCTCACTGCCATCAGATTCCGTTGGATACGGTGAGCATCGAATTTGAGATTTTCGACGATCGGATTGAGGCAAGGTGCTTTGTCAGGGCCCAGGCCAGGACGGGTGTGGAGATGGAGGCCCTGGTCGGCGTGACCACCGCCCTGAATACAATTTGGGACATGGTGAAGTACATTGAAAAAGACGACCAAGGGCAATATCCCGGCACCAAAATCACGGATATAAGGGTCACCAAAAAAGAGAAGAGCCCTTTGCCATAACGGCCTCTTGCCGGGCGACCCAATCCACCGCCACCGATGGATGCCTGGACGGTGAATCAGGGGCTGAAGACCCGAAAGTGACGGCGTGGGCGTGAATTCCCGGGGTGCTCCAGGATCGAGGTTAGGGAATTCGCTCACCTTCGAGAAAAACTTGCTCAGTCCTTGTCCTGGGTGATTTAATCAAACTTCTTCTCCGGGTTTTCACGCTCTCCGGATACGAAGGGTGACGGCATTGTCCCGGTCCGGGCATTCCAGGACCATTTCATCTGCAGTTCCCCAGGGGTATCGACCGCCGAACTGCATCACATTCAGGGCGGGAAAAATATCATGATAGAAAAAGCCGCACAAGCCGCCGGTATCCCAGCAACTTATTTCAAATGTCTCCCCCACCTTGTGTCCGGCACTGCACCCCCCTTTAACGGAAAGCACTTCGGCCTTCATGGGTTTGATGTCTGTGGGATGAAGAGCCATTTCATCTCCCCCTTCCATTGAATGGTTTTGGCTTTGCGCTTAATTCTGACATGCCTATCCCCCTGTCACATGGCCCTATTCCATGGGGGATATGCTCAATGCCGAAGAACCTCAGGGCCGATCGGTCTGCACCTCTAAGATTAGGAGGAAAAGAGGGGAGAGTAAATCAAAAAAACCGATGTGCCGGGCATTCCACCATAACCTGCCGTCACTCTTGCGCCCAAGGCGTTCGGGCCTTTGAGAAATGGGCGGCGGTAAGATTTGTCGTGACAAAAAGGGATGTCCTGATGGGGCATCAGGGATGGTGATCAGAGTTTGCCATCCACAGGCATACACGGTATAAGTAAAGACGCTGTTTATGCGAAAGGAGAGAAAGCCATGGGCATAAAGGTGACCGGTAAGGCATTCGAAGAAGGGGGCATGATCCCGAGGCAATACACTTGCGACGGGAGAGACATTTCACCTCCGCTGGCGTGGTCGGGTGTCCCGGACGAGACAAAGAGCCTGGCCCTCGTCTGCGATGATCCGGACGCCCCCATGGGCACATGGGTACATTGGGTCCTCTATGGGCTGCCGGCGGATACCCGGGAACTCCCCGAGCACGTCCCGTCTGACAGGAGGCTGCATAACGGGGCAAAACACGGCATCAATGATTTTAAGCGGTTCGGGTACGGTGGTCCATGTCCGCCGGGAGGGACTCATCGATATTTCTTCAAACTCTATGCCCTGGACATGGAGATGGATCATGAACCCGGACTCACAAAAACGGATTTAACAAAGGCCATGCAAGGACACATCCTGGCGGAAGGTCAATTAATGGGAAAATACAAGAGATGAAGATCGGGTTGGAGAGACTGAGACCGATTACCGGGGCGTTCCGGGCGTTTGGAGAAGGGTGATATGCGACTGGAACCGACCATGAAACAAGCGGTTATCCGAAGGTCTGTTCGGAGGTATGCGGAAGAAAGGCTTTCTCAGGCAGCTGTGGACATGGATTTGACCGGAGATTTTCCCCTTGATATCGCCCTTGAAATGGGAAAGCTCAATTACTTCGGGCTCCAGATTCCGGCCGAATACGGCGGCGCCGGACTCGACACGATCAGCTATGCCGTTGTGGTCGAGGAGGTGAGCAGGGTGTGTGCCGCCATGGGCCTTTGTATATCCGTACACAACAGCGTTGCGGCCTACCCCGTCTATGCCTTTGGTAACGAGGTCCAGCGCCGGGATTTTCTCTTGCCCATGGCCAAGGGCGAGAAGATCGGCACTTTTTGCCTGACTGAACCCAATACGGGTTCCGACGCCACTTCCCTGGAAACCGTGGCCGTTCGTCACGGTGACGCGTATATCCTCAACGGGAACAAGGTCTTTG
>CAYNYM010000074.1:0-10453 GCA_964401325.1 uncultured Desulfobacteraceae bacterium
TCAGTGGAGCCCACGACCGGGATCGAACCGGTGAACCTCATCCTTACCAAGGATGCGCTCTACCTACTGAGCTACGTGGGCTTTTTGACCTCGCCTTGCAAAACGGATTTAATATCCGGCCCAATTTATTTGAAGGGACAACCTATAACACCCACAACGGACCGCCAGGAGCCTTGGGCATTTGGGAGGTTTAAGTGCGTTACAGGGAGCGCCGGGAGACCCACCTGCGATTAAGTATGGAGCGGGAAACGGGACTCGAACCCGCGACCCTCAGCTTGGAAGGCTGACGCTCTAGCCAACTGAGCTATTCCCGCCCTGCGGTTGCTCCCTAGTTCGGATACACTTGCGAAGAACTCGTGCACATAAAAACTACTGGGCCTTGGGCTCCTTTTAAGATGGTGGAGAGGGGAGGATTCGAACCTCCGAAGGCTTCGCCGGCAGATTTACAGTCTGCTCCCTTTGGCCGCTCGGGAACCTCTCCAGTATCTCTGATTTGGAGCCAGCGAAGGGATTTGAACCCCCGACCCACTGATTACAAATCAGTTGCTCTACCAACTGAGCTACGCTGGCCTTTCTGTGAAAAAAGGCAAAAGAGGACATTAATTTCATATAGAAAATAATTCAATGCCCAAAAACATTAATTAAACCCGGAAATCATCACAAAAACACACAAAAACTCCCCTTCCTGTTCGAATTCTCCCTTTTTCGACGATATTGCTATTTCTCAGGAAAGAACAGGTTTAGAAGCTTTTAACCTTTAATCATAGACGTATCATAAAAAATTGCAATCAAAATCTCCTATGAATCGATAGGATTTTTTTGATCCCTGATCAGTCCTCACTTCTCGCTTGCTTCTCATACCTTGCTGGTGATCAGTAATGACCCCAAATATCCTGATATCAGGCATGATATCCGAATCAGGCGGAGGGCTTAGAGCTTCTCTCCGAGATTGACATTTTATTTGACTTTTAAAAGAAATTCATTTAGCCTTCTAATATCATTTCTTTTTAAACCCTTAGTATTAAACAGGTATACGGTACCTTAAGAAAATCCAAACGATACGATATCTCATATAATCTTTGAGGAGGTGTTCACATGACGGCATTGGCTGGGGGTTTGGTATCTCTTATACTTGGCATCATCGGATTGATTGTCTGGTGGGGCTATTTTGTTGATCTCCTGATGGGCGCAGTGCCAGCCATTTTAATCTTGGGCGGTGCTCTTGCGACTTATTTGGGCGTCGAGGAATTGAAGGACAAAAGGTCGGCGGAGAGCTTCGATTCCGGCAAGGATGATCTCAAGCAGGAAGTCGAAACCTTGAAAGAAGAAATCAAAGACCTGAAGGGGGCCAAGAACACCGACAAAGAAAAGGAATAGCACAGGAACCCGGCCCCACAGAAATTCTCAAAATTCATGTCTGATTTTAATGAAAACATGGGATCCCGTTAAACGTGGATCCCATGTTTATGTTCTATCCCGATGAAACGAAAACGGGGTGTCATTGAGCCAGGCAGCCTTGAAAAGATTAGGCCGCACATCATTTAATCCCCTGTTATTTCAAGCTCATTGAAGAAATAGCCGATTTCGAATCGCGCGGTCGTTTCTGCATCCGAACCGTGGACAATGTTTTTCTCAATATCTGTTGCGAACTCTCTTCTGATGGTGCCTTCTTCCGCTTCCTTGTAATTTGTTGCGCCCATCAGTTTACGATATCTTCCAATGGCATCTTCACCTTCCAGCACCATCACGACACACGGGCCGGATGACATGAAATCTGTCACACTCTCGTAAAAAGGTTTACCTTCATGCACCTTGTAGAACCCTTTTGCTTGCCTTTTATTCAATCTAATCATTTTCATGGCCTTAATCTTTAGATCAGCCGCTTCAATTCGTTTAACGACTTCCCCTATGAGGCCTCTCGATACACCGTCCGGTTTGATGATTGACAGGGTTTTCTCTTGCATTCTTATTATTAAACCTCCTAGTTATTCATTTCATGCCCGATCATGACTATGTTCGGGAAGGCTAATAAAAACAAAGTCTCCGGGTATCCGTCAAGGATTTTATATTCTTTTGAAAATGATGACCCCGAATACATCGAGAAGGGAAAGGCAAAAACATCCGGCGGGGCATTTGGACTTTTTTACGGCACCCAAACAGCAAATTGAAAAGAAAGGAACGAAGAATGACAACGCCTCAAGAGTCAGAAAACAACAGGAACAATACCTCAAGACTTGACCTGGAACATGCGTTTAAATTCAAGTGTCATCCGGGAGTGCCATGTTTCACTCAATGTTGTCAGGACATCAATATTGTTTTGACACCTTACGATGTCGCGCGGCTAAAGGGGGCTCTCTCTATCCGATCCGATGAATTCATCGATAAGTATACCCTCATCATTCCCAAGGCCAAGCGATTGATTCCATTGGTAATGTTGAAGATGAACAAGGATAATAAAAGGTGTCCCTTTGTTTCGGATACGGGATGCACCGTTTACGAGGACCGCCCCTGGCCATGTAGAATGTACCCCCTCGACATGGCCGATGACGGGACCTTTCATTTAATTACAGACGCCTCCCGATGCAAGGGGCTCACAGAGGAGAACAAATATAAGATTGCCGACTGGTTAGTGTTACAGGGCACCGGGCCCTACGATGAAATGAATGAATTGCTCTCCAACATTACCATACCCCTCCAGGCAAGAGACTTGGACATAGACAACCCTCAAATCGCAAAGATGGTTTTTATGGCTCTGTACAATCTCGACAAATTCAGGGAATTTGTTTTCCAGAGCACTTTTCTGGAACGATTTGAGGTGGAAGAACCTGATCAGATTGAAAAAATCAAAGAAGATGATATAGAGTTACTCAGATTCGCCATAAATTGGATAAAATTTGGAATTTTTGGGGAGAAACTTTTTTGGGTAAAAGAAGAACCGAAGATTTAGACCTTCCTTCGATTAACCAGGCTTGGCAAGAAAACCTTATGACTGCGACACCAAAAGAAAACTCGCCCTTCAAGATATTGAGGGGGTCCACCTTTCGCTTTCAATGCCATAAAGGCATCGCGTGTTTCACAAAATGCTGTGCAGATCTGAAGCTTGCGCTGACCCCCTACGATATTCTCAGGATCAAAAACCGTCTTAAACTTTCCTCTGATGCGTTTCTTGAACATTATACCAGCACCTCTTTAGATCCCAAAATGCGGTTCCCTCGGGTCTTCCTGAAAATGGAAGAACGTGAGAACAGACCTTGTCCTTTTGTGACGGCCGAGGGATGCAACATCTATGAAGACCGCCCAGGCGCCTGCCGGATCTACCCTATCGGCAGGGCCTCGCTCATGGCGGGCCAAGAAAGATCGGTCAGAGAAAAATTTTTCCTTGTTCAGGAGGAACATTGCCTGGGCTTTCAGGAAGACAAGGAATGGACCATTGAAGAATGGATGACCGGCGAGGGGCTGGATGATTATAACGCCATGAATGACAAGTGGCTTGAGATTCTCACCTCCCCATTGAGCCTGGGGACGGGAAAAGACGCCAAACGCAAACTGCAGATGTTTTTCATGGCCTCTTATAACCTTGACAGATTCCGGACTTTCGTCTTTGAGTCCGCATTTTTTAGACTTTTCGAAGTGGATTCTGATCTGAAAGACGCATTGGCCGCTGACGACGTGATGCTCCTGCACTTTGCCATGGACTGGCTGAAATTCAGTCTCTTCGGCCAAAAGACAATTAAAATGAAAACGGCCTGTGGGGCTTCAGTGCCTCCATAGCCTCTGCCACCGCAAGAATCACCCGTGAGCCCCTTTTGAGGCGACCCAAGGGTGATTTGCGAATATATTCTTGAATCCATAATTGATGTCCATCCAGCAATCAGAGATTTCAGGATGGAGCGCTCAGTCGATTACCTTCCTCGGCCCGATATATCCGGATCGATCTTGAATGAGCGCATCAATCTCCTCACTGTTTTCTCCCAAAACTCGCAGGATACTGTCTGATTTGTTTTTCAATAGAAAAGCATTCTTCTCCCGAATTTCTTTTCCCCGCAAGAGCAGTTCTTTTTGGAAGAGATAGACAATAATCGCGTCATCGGCATCCAGCGCAACACCAAACCGTTCTTGCAAGAATGTCAGTTTTTCCCCGAATTCCAATGAATGTTCAAGATGTTCGGTGGGAATGCCCAATTCATAAGCCAAGGGGGCCATCGTGCCCGGCATCAATTTCGAGCCTCCCAGGTAATCCAACACATGCGCCAGTTCATGGACCAAGGTGGAATCCTCGATATTCGATGATATGGCGAGGTAAATATTGTTCGGGTCGGCCTTCATCGTCTTTCTCACGTTAATCAAAACCCCCCCGCTTTCTCCCTTTTCTCCTTGCGGGTGGCTGCTCCCGAAAAATTGCAACCCCGCATAGGCCTTCAGATCGACAAACCTGATACCCATGGACCGGCCGGTCAGTTCCTCAATATCCAGAGCTTCGACCATTTCCCCGGAGCGGCCGTAAGTTACCGGGGGCAGGGCGGTGATCCTTTCTCCCATCTCCTCAACGGAGATTTCTCCCAGATCAGCCAGGCTGAGTTCCTCTTCCCGCCCCAAATGGCATTTCTTAAATTTCTTGCCGCTGCCGCAGGGGCAGAGCTCATTCCTTCCTATTCTTGCCATAGACCATTCTCTTCATTCAAAGTGATGGATGCACTAATCTTCAATGATCTGATCCTTGTGAGCCTCATGCGACCAGGTCGGAAGCGGCCCTGATGCCCCCGTCTTCGGATCCATTCGATGACGATAGGAGGCTTTGACCCCTTGAGAATCCATCATATGATCCCAACCTCGCACAAAATAACGGCACTCATCATTGAAGCATACCCACTGAAACTCAGATTCCCAAGTGGAGTCCGCCGGCGTTCTCCACTTTTTCATCTCAGCCCCACAATGAGGGCATTTGGGTTTTTCCTGTTCATTCATCCTTCTCTCCTTCTCAAATCACTTCGCAATTTAATCCAAAGAAACAAACATCACCAATTTCTGCAAAGGGTATCCTCCGTCTTCATGTTTCATCTCGCCCGGGAACCTTTACGCGAAGTCCTCTCTCGACTTGTAATATTTCGCCTTAACCGCAATGAGATAAAGAACGACAGGTCGAAATGCAAGATGGGCCCACTTGGCAAAAGGGACCTCAAGGACAAGCATGGGAACAGCCACCATCAGGTGGATAACATAAAGGACATAGGTCGTCATGGGCCAGTCCAGAAGTCGTGTGAAATGGACGAAAATGCCGGTCAGTGTCGTCAGTTGCAGTAGAACCAGGAACATCCAGTCCGTCCCATGGGAAGACTTGTAAGGCGCTTTGCTCTTTTTAAAACGACCGATCATGGCATAGGTGGTCCCATAGAGGAGGGCGAAGGTCGCGTAATACCCGAGCAGGCGTATAGGATGGAAAAAAGGGTATATCACATCCCGCTGGAACATGATCTTGTCCCAGGAAAGGCCGATAACATGAATGCCGCCTGCGAGAAAGATCACCACCAGCATAAAGACGGTGCTGTATCCCGTCATAATCAGAAGATGAACCAGCCACTGCATTTTGTCCGTGCATTCTCCAAATTTTTTCTGGGTCAGGAAATGGATAACCAGTTCTTTTGCCTCGGTTATATAGAGCTCAAGAGGGATCTTGGATTTCAGATCCCCCATGACAAAGCTGAAACAGCGATAGGTATTACTCAAAAGAAAAAACGTGAGAACGGCCGCCATAATAAGGTCGGCAATCTCAATCGCCGGTGCAGGCCAGACTGAATTGAGATGGGCGTGTTCCATATTAGGGTTACTGCCATGGAACAATACCATCGCCAAACCGATAAGAACGGCAACAATGGAAATGGCAATGATCTCAAATTTCTCGGATGTGTAAAACCTGCGGGCGAAACCGGTCCAGTCATACTGGGAAGTCAGGTAGCGCCGCAAGACCATCATCGTTTCCCCGGGATCTGCACCGCGCGGACAGGTGTCCGAGCAGTCTCCACAGTAATAACAAAGCCACGGTTCGGGGCTATTTAGGATTTTGTCCTTGAGGCCCATTTGGGCATATTTGATAAGTTTTCTCGGAAAAGGGTTTTCCGGTGTGGAAAGAGGGCAGACAGCCGTGCAATTTCCGCAGTGGAAACATTTATTGGCATCCTTGAGACCAAATCCCCGCAAATCCTTCATCAGACTCGGATCGACTTTAACACTCATGCTTTATCCTCCTGTGAGCAGCTCATTGTTCAAGACCCGCAACAGACCGCGTCCTCTCATCTGCTGCGAGCCCTCAGCCTTGTTACCATCCCTTGAATGGATTGGGGCCGACTTTATCAATGGTCTCTGCAAATTCATCCAACAGGGCGGGAAGCTTCTCATAATCTATAATGGAGATGACTTCGAAACGCACCCTTTCCGATTCCAGGGCCAGCCGATCCAGGGTCTCGGAGACCTTGCTCAATCTGATATTGGCCAGTTCGCTTCCCCTGATAAAATGGCACTGGTAGTCATCACCGTGCTGGCAACCAAGAAGAATCACCCCATCAATGCCCTTGGACAGGGAATCCGCGATCCATACAAGATTCATAGACCCCAGACAGCGCAAAGGAATCACCCGAACCCAGGGATTATAGGACATGCGGTGGAGTCCGGCCATATCCAGTGCCGGATAGGCATCGTTCTCACAGGCAAGCACCAGGATGCGAGGTTTTTCTTCATCTTCCTCGGGCACCTCGATGGCCTTGATCATGTCACCGATCATAGGAACCGAATAGTTTTTGAAAGAAATGATCCGTTCCGGACAGGCCCCCATGCACACCCCGCAACGGCGGCAGCGCGTCGGTTGCAGCACGGGGTTCGATTTCTCATCTTCATTGATGGCGCCGAATGGACACTCCACGGTACAGCGTTTACACTGGGTGCAGCGCTGCATGGCAAATTCCGGAAAGGTCATGTCCCCTGCCCGGGGATGCACGGCTGCGCCCTTAGCCGTCAGTTCAATACACTGTATGGCCTTCATGACCGCCCCTGCCGCATCCTCTATGGCATTGCCAATGCCCATGGGCCGCCTTACGCATCCGGCAGGATAGATCCCTGTTCGACGGCTTTCATAGGGAAAGCAGATAAAATGGGAATCCGGGAAATCATCCTTCAAGGCCGGAATTTCCGGCCCCTGCCGATATCCCAGATTCAGGATATCCGACTGCCTGATCACATCAAGGGGAACACCCAGGTCTTCTTCCTCTTTCTTGGGCTCTTCTTCGTCCTTGGCCTTTATCTCGTTGATGTCCACGCCAAAAGCCGTAACCGGCACCATGCCCGTGGCAAGCACCACCAGATCCAGATCTTCCAGACGGACGGTTTCCCCCAGAAGTTCATCATCGGCCTCGACTACCGGAGACCCTCCGTTGGCCTTCACCTGGGGCGACTGACATCGGATAAAAATCACACCCTCTTC
This sequence comes from uncultured Desulfobacteraceae bacterium, assembly GCA_964401325.1. Taxonomy (GTDB): domain Bacteria; phylum Desulfobacterota; class DSM-4660; order Desulfatiglandales; family HGW-15; genus CAYNYM01. Next base: position 7,472 of record CAYNYM010000074.1, read on the forward strand.
CTGAGCCTTTCTGTAAAGATCTTCAGCCTGACCGGGGGTCCGCAACTCCTTATAGACCACATAGACATTGGCCTCGGGATTCTGGGCCTTGATCCGCAGTGCCTGTTTCAAAGAGGTGATACAGCAAACCGAGGAACAATAGGGTAGGTGTTCGGGGTCCCGGCTCCCTGCACATTGGAGAAAAACCGCGTTGGTCACATCCTTGCCGTCACTCGGGCGAGTGATTTTCCCTTCCAGATAGCTCTCTTCAAACATGGCATTGGTAATGACATCAGGGGAGGTCCCGAATCCCAGTGAGGAATCCAGCTTGATGGGATCATAGGGCTGCCACCCCGCCGCCATCACGATGGCCCCGATGCCGTGTTCGGACGTGGAACCGTTCTGCCTGATGGTGACCTTGAAGACCCCGGGACCGCCGTCGGTTTTTTCTATGTTCGCCCCCGTATAGACGGTGATCTTGTCATCGGCCGTGACGGCCTGCACCAAATCTTCCAGGTCATTGTCCCGGGGCCCCTTGTAGGGGGTTGTGGCAATTTGTTTGACCTTTCGCTGAAAACCGCCCAGTTGATCTTCCTTTTCAACGAGCACGACCGAGTACCCCGCCTTTGATGCCTCTCGGGCAGATGTCAAACCGGTCAATCCCCCCCCCACCACTAGAATTTCCCTGGATATTTCTTCTTCGGGCAGATAGGGTTCCGGCAGTTCCATGGCCTTCACTTTCGCCAAACCCATTCGAAGATAGTCTTCGGCCATCATCTGGGTGTCTTCTTCGCCCGGTTTTTGACACCACACGACCTGTTCCCGAATATTGACCCGATCAACAATAGCGTTTTCAAAATTGAAGGCATCATACATCACCCTGTGCGAACAGGCCGCGACAACCAAGGTATTTGCGCCCTCATTGGCCATATCATCCTTGATGAGCTGCACTCCCTCCCGGCTGCACAGATTGGGATGATTTCGACAAATCGGGACACTGCTATCATCCGTTGCGACCTTGCCGAGCTGTTCTATATCAAGGGCATCATCTATGCCGCATCCCGTGCAAATATAGACTGCAATTTTCTTTTCCATTGAGCTTACCTCCTCGCGATGGATTGAATGGCCTTAAGGGCAGCCGCCGTCCCATCCTGGACGCATTCAGAAACGTTCGTGGGCACCCTCGTACACCCGGCGGCATAGATTCCGGCCTTTGCCTCCAGGGACGCCACGAAACCGTAGTCGTCATAAGGCACCTCAACGGGAAGAGGGCTGTCTGCCGTATTGGGTTGCATACCGGTTGCGAGCACAACCAGATCGGCGGAAATCTCTTTCAAGCTTTCCGTGGTTGTATCTTCGACCCTCAGGACCAATTCCTTCCCAGAATCACCTTGGGTGATTTTGGCCACTTTACCCTTGAAGAATTCAAGGTTTTCATCCTCTTTGACCTTGGTATAGAAGTTTTCCAGCCGATCCGTGGCGCGTATATCAATGAAAAAGATAGTAATTTTGGCATCCGGATATTGCTCTCTCACGTAGGTGGCTTGCTTCATGGATGCAAGGCAGCAGATACCGGAACAAAAGGGCAGATGATTTTCATCGCGGGAGCCGGCGCACTGCACAAAGGCTACCCTTCTGGGAGGTTCACCGTCCGACGGCCGGACGATCTTTCCCTGTGTCGGCCCCGTCCATGAGGCCAGCCTCTCCATCATGACATTGGTAATCACATCGGGATACAGCCCGAAGCCATAATTATCCAGTTTATTGGCATCATAGGGTTTCCAACCCGTTGACCAAACCACGGCGCCCACCTTCAGGGACATGGTCTTGGCTTCCATGCTCAGGTCGATTGCGTCATAGGGACAGGCCTTTTTCACCGCTTCCGCCTCCCCGCTCTTGACCAGGGCGGGATCCAATACGTAGCGCATGGGAAAGGCCATATCATGCGGCAGATAAGCCGCTTTGATCTTGTCCATGCCGTAGTTGAACTGGTTTTCGATTTCAAGCGTGCAGGCCTCGGCGCATTTTCCACACGCCGTACACTTTTCGTTGACATAGCGTGGGTTGATTTGAATGGTCACATCAAAATCGCCCTCTTCCCCCGAGATGCTTTTCACTTCCGCCATGGTAAAAAATCGAATCCTGGAATTCTGTTTGATACGCCGGAAATTGATCTCCAATCCGCATAGTGGGGGACATAACTTGGGGAAGTAATGATGGAGCTGGGCCACCCGCCCCCCTAAATAGGGATTCTTTTCGACAATATAGGCATCATAACCCGCTTCGGCCGCCTCGATGGCTGCTGTAAGCCCGCTCATGCCTGCACCGACCACCAGAATACTCTGGGTCTCTGTGTTTGCCATGCTCATCCTCCTCGGCTAGTTGAAAATATTATGAACGTCCTCCTGTCAGAGGCGTGTTCTCGACCATATCTCTTTTCTTCAAGTGGGCAGGACGTTCTACCCACGAGAATTTCAATTCGAGCTGGACAGGTGTCAATTCAAAAATTGAAACAAATAATAAAGGGGAAGTTACCCGCCGGGCAGGCGGGATATTCATGGGATATTATTCATACGGTTTGGGGGAGATCATCCCCCAAACCGTCTTATGACAAGAAGACATTCATCCTCGCCCGGGATGCGAGGCGAAAAGTCAAAATTTCCCGAGTCGGGAAAGGTGAGAACACTAGACCATGGAGTATTTCGGGCCACCTCCACCTTCGGGAGGAACCCAGGTAATGTTTTCGTAAGGGTCTTTGATGTCGCAGGTTTTGCAATGGACACAGTTGGAAAAATTAAGTTTCATGTTGGGTTTTCCCGTTTCCTCGTCAATCTCCATCTCATAGACATTGGCGGGACAGAACCTTACGCACGGATTCTGATACTCCTCCCGGCACTTTGTGTAACAGATGTCAAGATCCAGTATCTTGAGATGAGGCGGTTGTTTCTCCTCATGGGTTGAACCTGAATAATAGACATCCGTTTCCTTGTCAAAGGTCTTCTC
>CAYNYM010000075.1:0-8640 GCA_964401325.1 uncultured Desulfobacteraceae bacterium
ACCAGCTCCGCAGCAATACTGGCGAGCACGATCCTCCAGACAGGCCCCAGGACCATGGCGAATTCCCTCCCCATCCCCCAGGACGGATCCTGAGGCAGCCATGCGGCGAAATGAAACAGGGCCGCCATGAAGAGGTTGATACCGCCTGCCAGAAAGATGACGGTACGGGCTGCGGATTTTCCCAACTGTTTGTGAACGAGATCACGGATGGTAAAGGTCAGGGGATAGATAAAGGTCCCGGCATCGATGCTGAATCCGGCAATCAAGGCAATTTTGAGACTTGCGACGTCGGATAGCATCTGTGCCGCAATGTAGAGGGAAACAATAACAATTCCTGCACGGGGCATATCACGGATTCCTTATCATGAAGTGTTTGCAACCTTTTTCCTGGCACGCTATGTAGCATATCCTGTCCCAAATTTGCATATTATTTTGACTTTGAATCGCCCTCATCCATCACTTTTCCGCCATCCGGACAAGGGGCGATTTCATGCTGTTCCCGGTCGGTAAAGCGGGCAATCCATTCCTTGCCTTTTCGAATCTATTCGATTCACACCTCAGCGCCGCATGGGCAGAAGCCCACATGGGTATCAATCACGACATGGTCCCAAGTCACGCCAGAGATGAATCGTCCTGGCTTTGAAACAACTGAAAAGCGTTACCGGCGTCTTCAAATTCCAGGGAATGTCTTTGACACCCGTTGCGTGAACAAAACTTGATGATTCCGCCGATGTGAAGCGTCAGGCTGACGATAGGCGCTTTGCAGGCGCATATCCCTTCCTGCGGAAGCCCGGTGCGGCAATGAGGGCAGGAGATTTCAGCCACCGACCCCTCGATATCGTCGACATTTTCAAAGGCCTTGCTGTAACTGCCGTAAACCTGGCTCAGATAAATATGCCCCTCCCTGTCCCCGACTCTTGCTTCAAGGTCGATCGACGGAAGGCCGTCGACCCTTTTGTTGGCATTCATGAGGGACTCGTTGCACGTAGGGCATTTGACCTGAATTTTTACAGAAGCACCCATGTTAAACCTCCCTTCTCAAAATATATGTAATAATTTTCCATTTAGTGGAAGGCAATTTCCCGAAACTGGGAAAAAAATTGCAAACCAGGCCGTTTCCAATCTTCCTCTGAATGTTAACCCATTGAAATAAGGGACTTGTTTTTTTGTTTGGATCGGTACAAATCTTGCCATGGAAAGGGGTATGCACAAGGTCCTGCTTGGTGCTTGCGGGCATTGGTTTTACCTGTGATTCATAGGCCCAACAAAAATCATAGCATGAAAGGGGCAGTTGATGTCATTTCCGCCGATTGTAAATGAACACGGTCCGGCAACCCTGGCGACGGTTCTTCTGATCGTCGTCCTTGGGATACTGGATGCACATTACACCCTGGAGTTGACGAGCCTCGGAGCCAAGGAATTGAATCCGATTATGGCTTTTTATCTCAAGAAAAGTCCGCTGGTATTTTTTGTGGTAAAATATTTAATGACCTGCTCAACACTGATTATCCTGGTAAGCCTCGAGGAATTATCCCTTTTCGGCCTCAAGGTCCGCCGGGGTATTGTCTTGATGTTGGTTCTTATCTTGATGACCTGTGTCGTTCAGTGGGAACTTCACTTGCTTCGCCTTGCAGCAGGCTGATTCTTATATTAACATGGAAAATTTGAGGGCCTCTTAAGAAATCTAAAAGCAAAAATCCAACCACAATATGTTGCAGTTTAATTCGCTGTCAAAAACCTGTTCCTAAGGGCCAGTTGGCTCTGACGGCATAGACCGATCATTCCGGTTGTCATGTAAGTATTTAAACAATACCCCCAATAAGGTGCAACCAAGGCCTGGCCCTCTTCCCGCCAAATCGGGCGGAGATCTTCGATGCGCCGGGTTTCTTTACTTTTCGGAGGGAAACTCATAAGGTGCGCTTGTGATCGGTTATTCCCTCCCATGACAGGAGATCGAAATGACCCGTAAAAAACTGGGTGAGAAAGAAGAAATCACCTTTGCCGTGAATGGGGTTTCCTATGAACTGGAGGTGGGGGATCAGTTGCACCAGGTCTCCCCTTCCCATACATTGGCGCACACGCTCAGGGAAACCTTGGGCCTGACCGGGACAAAGGTGGGGTGTGATCAGGGGGCCTGCGGTTCCTGTACGGTTCTCATGGACGGAGATCCCGTGCTGTCTTGTATGACCCTGACCGTGGAATGTCAGGGCAGTCGAATCACCACGATCGAGGGCCTTCAGGACCGGCAGACTGGAAAACTGGATGCCCTTCAGCAGGCCTTTGTCGACCATACCGCATTTCAGTGCGGATTTTGCACGCCCGGAATCATCATGGCCTCCAAGTCTTTGTTGAAAAAAACCCCCTCTCCTGATGAACACGATGTCAAGGAGGCCCTTTCCGGGCACTACTGCAGGTGTATCAGTCACTACCATGTGGTAGACGCCGTGCTGGACGCGGCGAAAAGGGGAGGGAATAGCCGTGGCGAATGATTACAGATTTGTAGGAAAACGTATCCCGCGGAAAGACGCCCGGGAGATCGTGACAGGAAAAGCGAAATATATCGATGACGTCAAGATGTCGAACCTTCTTTACGGAAAGGTACTCAGGAGCCCCTATCCTCATGCGGAGATTGTCAGTATCGAGACCGCAAAAGTGGAAAGCCTCCCGGGTGTCATGGCGGTTTTGACCTATAAAAATATTCCGGATTGGAAAACCGGCATGCCCCGGCACGTGCCCGTCCTAGACCGCAAGGTGCGCTTTGTGGGGGATGCGGTCGCCGTGGTCGGGGCAGTGACCGAGGAAATCGCGAGCGAGGCGCTGGATTTGATCGAGGTTGAATACAAACAACTTTCCCCGGTCTATGACATGGAGGAGTCCATAAAGCCCGGGGCTCCGCAGTTGCACGTCGATTTCCTCAACAACGTTGCACGCTCCTTTCCCGTACATGGGCCCAACACCCTTTCTGAGGTGGTTCAGGGGGATGTGGAGAAGGGATTTAAGGAGGCCGATTTTGTTTGTGAAGGGACCTATGGTTATGAAAATATCGGCAACCCATTGCCTATTGAACCGCCTGGTGTGATCGCGGAATGGCAGGATGAAACCCACTTGACGGTCTGGTCGGGGACCCAGAGCGCCTCCTGGCATCGTTTTATCATGCAGTCCAAGATGGGATTCCCTGATATACGGGCGATCGATATGCATTGCGGCGGCAGTTTCGGATCGAAAAATTATGCGCCGTTGCCGCTCTTCTATGCGGCTGCACTGGCAAAGGTCACGGGAAGGCCGGTTAAGGTCTGCTTTAGCAAGGAAGAGCATTTCGGTGCCTTTGTACTGCGTTTGGCTTCCCGGTTTCGCGGCAAGATCGGCATCAAGAAAGACGGGACCGTGACGGCTGTATCAGGGATGTGGTTCGTGGATACCGGGGCATTTTCGGATATGGCGCAGTCTCAGGTCGCCGTGGGGTGCGGTGAGATACAACTCGTGCTGAGGTGCCCCAATTGGGATCTCAAGACCCGGCTCGTGTGCACGAATCGAAGCGCTTCGGGGGTGATTCGTGGATTCGGCGGTCAGGAACTCGAGGCGGCATTGATGCCCTTGCTGTCTGTGGCCATGGAAAAGGCGTCTCTCGATCCGGTGGAGTTTTTCAAGAAGAACTACGTCAAGCCCGGTGACGCGTATCACTGGCGGGATGGAAACCATTGGGTGTGCCGGGGAAGGGATTACTCGGAGGCTATCGAGCGCGGGGCCGCAGCCTTTGGGTGGAAAGAGAAATGGAAAGGATGGCTCAAGCCCACAGCCGTAAGAGGCCCCATAAGAACAGGCGTGGGGGTGGGCGTCCACGGCAATGCCGATGTGGGAGAGGATGAATCCGAGGCCTATGTGAGATTGAATCCGGACGCCACCGCAACGGTCTATGTCAGCGTATCGGAATCCGGGACGGGAGAGAGGAACAGTCTGTGCAAGATGGCCGCCGAAGTGTTGCAGCTCCCCTTGGAGCGTGTCAATATGACGCCGGCCGACACACTGATCAACCCTTTCGAATTCGGCCTGGTGGGGTCGAGAGGGACTTTTGCCGTGGGATCCGCCGTGATCAATGCGGCCGAAGACGCATTGAAAAAACTTTTCGAACTGGCCGCTCCTAAACTTGGGGCGTCCCCTGAAAATCTCGAGACCAGGGATGGCCATATCTCTGTCAAAGGGAGGCCGGAGGCGAAGATATCCTGGAGTAGGGCCTTGGGCCTCATGCAGACCTGTATGGGTTTCGGGCGATTCGAACAGAACTTCTCCATGCCCAATTTCATCATGCAGTTCGTGGAGGTGGACGTAGACACCGAGACGGGCAGGGTTGACCTGAAGCGAGTGCTTTCCGCCACCGATGTCGGGCAGATCATCGATCCCCTTTCACTCGAAGGCCAGCTCCATGGAGCCTTGGGTTCCGCGGGGCTGGATACGGCCCTGTTCGAAGAATCGGTTATAGATAGAGCCAACGGCCATATGATGAATATCAATATGATGGACTATAAGTGGCGAACGTTTCTCGAACTTCCCGAATTTCAGAATGTGATCCTTGAAACGCCCTTTCCTACCCATCGCTTCGGAGCCGTGGGTGTCGGGGAAATCGCGACTTCCCCCGGGCCGGGTGCCGTATTCATGGCCGTTTCCAATGCGTTGGGTGTGAGAGTTCCTGAGTATCCCATGACTCCAGATAAGATTCTGGAGGCCCTGGGCAAGATAGGGGGAGGGAAAACAGGATGAAATCATTTGAACATGTGAATGCCGGTTCCTTGGATGAAGCCATTGCTCAGCTCAAAAACTATGAAGGAAAGGCCAATCTGATTGCGGGCGGAACGGATCTGCTCGGGATCCTCAAGGGTGACATCCTCCCCGAATATCCCGAGGCTGTGATCAATATCAAGACCATACCCGGTCTCGACGCTATTGAAGAGGATGAGGAAGGGCTAAAGATAGGCGCCTTGGCAAAGCTGAGCAAAATTGCAGGATCTGCCGAAGTGCGGAAGAATTACGGCTTACTGGCCGAGGCCGCCGAATCCGTCGGCAGTCCCGAACTCCGCAACATGGGGACCCTGGGGGGGAACCTGTGCCAGGACAATCGCTGCTGGTACTACCGGTATCCCCATCAGATGGGAGGACGTATCCTCTGCTATCGGAAGGGAAAAGGCCCGTGTCTGGCCGTCAAGGGAGACAACCGCTACCATGCCATCCTGGGAGGGAAGAAATGTTTCGCCGTCTGCTCGTCCGACACCGCAATCGCCCTGACGGCCCTGGACGCAAGGATCAGGATCACAGCACCCGGCGGCGAGAGGATCATCCCCATCTCGGAGTTCTACGACACCGAGAGCTTCGTGCCCCGGCCGCCCGAAGATGCCGCGCAGACCTTTCACAAATTCAGGATGAGGGAGGCGATCGATTTTGCCGTTGTCAGCGTGGCATCCCTCATCTCCAAATCGGACGGGGTCTGCCGGGACGCAAGGATCGTGCTGGGTGCCGTCGCTCCCATCCCGTACAGGGCAAAGGCCGCGGAAGATGCGGTCAAGGGGAGGCCCCTGAACGAGGAGACGGCTGCGGCCGCGGCGGAAGCGGCCGTCAGGGATGCCAGGCCTTTGAGCCGGAACGCCTATAAGATCGAGATTGCGAAGACCCTGGTGAAGAGGGCGGTTCTCTCATAAATTTGTAATTTTCACCATGAAGGGCATGAAGAGCATGAAGGGTTACAAAAAATAATGAATATTTGCCCCTTTATGCTCTTCATGGTTTATTTATTTAGATTTGTTTATTACGGCGACTTTTTACGAAGCCTTCAAACCTTAGATAACTTATAACTTTTTTACCCCTTAAGGTTTTCATCAGGAGAGTAACCTTTCCGAAACCTTTGCGCCACACCTGTTTCCTATCCCGTAACAAATCCCTTTGCCGAATGCAGACGATGCGATGGATCGAGGTCCCCGCGACAGGGAGGTTGACGAAGAACCCGGATTCTGGGAGGATGGAATTCTAAGATTCCTAACAGGAGGGCTTCTCATGGTCTGCACCCACCCAAGTCCGTCCTCAATCCGTTCGCATCATGCCATATCCCATAACTGCCGCATCAAACCATGGTGCAAGGCCGGCAAGATCTTTGTGATCCTTGCCTTCATTTTCCTTGGGTCCCTGACAGCCTACGGGCAGGATCAGGCGAAGATGGATGGGTTCAACAAAAAGATCGAGGCCCTCACCCGCGAGATGGCGGCTTGCGGTCCGGATATCAACTGCCTCCAGCGGGTCGGCCGGGAGATGCAGAAACTGAGTGCTGAAATGCAGAGCCTGGCCGAAGGGATAGCGCCCGGACAAGGGATGCCGTGGGCACCAAGTCCAGGAAACCCTCCCGGTGCAGTGCCTGGGAATCTCGGCCCCATGACACGGGTGCCGGTCTCGGTCAAGGTGGTCAATTTTATTGAAATGAAGAATTTGGCCAGGGGAGAAAACGGGCGTGTTTACACAGCCAAGTATTATGTCCTCGAGTATGAGGTCGAAGGGGAGGGTTCCCTGCACTATGCTAAGGATTTTGAGCGATTCAGCCTGAAGGCCCCGAATGTGTCGCCCTGGGCAAGCGAAAGACCTAAAAATTTTCGCATCAAAAGGGCCTCGGGCTACACCCAGGGAACAAGGCTGGACCACTCGACCGGCCGCCGTGTCCTCAGAAGATACCCCAACGGCCCGGTGACCGGCCTGGATTCCATGCACAAGAACTTTGTGTTCAGGGCCGTGCACCCCGCCCTTGAAGGCACTCCCTTCAATGTCGATTTTCAGCCGGTTTATGTGACCGCCACGGTGAGATCCGGAAAGGATACCTACCCCACAACCTATGAACCCACCTACCTGGACGCGGTCAGATGCAAGGTGTCGAATCCGGACGATTTCACGATTACGCCGGACATGATCAGGGAAGGTCTTGAGACGGGCCGGCTTCAGAAGGTCTTCAAATGGCAAGAAGAAACAGACGACCTGGGGGGATACAAGAAGAACATCCTTACCGTCACTATGAGGTTCCGGGCAAATCCCGGTGTTCTCGCGGTCTCGCCAAAGGAGGAATTCCGTTCCTCTGGTCCCGATGATAGGGACCGGTTTTCACCCCCTTCCAGGACTTACACCCTGAAGAATACGGGCGGTTCCCCCATTGAATTCAAGGTGAGCAAGGGGAAGACCTGGCTGAAACTCTCTGCTGCGGACGGGAATTTGGCGCCCGGTGAGAGCACAAAGGTCACGATCTCCATTCACACCAACGCCAAGGACATGGAACCAGGGACCTACCACGACCAGATACAAATCTCCAACACCACCAACCACAAGGGTGACACGACCCTGAAGGCCTCATTGGAGGTCGGGGAGATGCAGACTTGGGAGGTGAAGCTCACAGGGCAGGAAACGGACGATCTGGGCGGCAAACTCATGGCGGTCAAATTGCAGGATGTGTGGAAACAGGTCACGGTCCATTACGGGGTTCGCTTTGACTACAAGCTGACAGCACGCTTTACGATCAAGAAGCGAAAGGGGGGATGGGCGTACCAGTCAGGGAAAATCACCTTCGGACATGTGGGTGTTTCAGACAACTTCGATCCCATAGTTTTCTTTATCAAGCCGATCAAGTGCCTCAACTGCCAGGACGTGCCCAATCTCAAAGGAACACCTCTCAAAGGAGAAGTGGTGGGCAAAACGGTCCGCCTCTTCTGGCCCGAGGTAGTCACCCGGGCGATTGTCTCCAATAAACTCAAACTCCAATTTGAATCCAAGGAAGAATCCCACCAGGGATACAGCGATAATTTTTTCGAATCATCAGACTTCTTTCAGCGTACGGGCACGCATCAAGTGCCCCTCCAGAACGGCGCCAAAGAATTCAAGGTGGTCAAAGAGAGTTCAAAGCACAGGTTTCGCCTCGACAAAAGGAAACCCATCAATATCAGTTACCGGTATTTTATGAAGAAGGTGGACTGAGGTGGAAATGGGACGCCCAAGAAAAATCATCGGCTCTCCTTCACAGTAACGATGAAGCGCTTGCATGAGACCCGAACCGGAAATTTGTTCGATTGCCATGATTACTCTTGTCTGAAAATCTTTTCTGGGGTGTGGGGTAATTGCCTGCGAAGGGTTTGGATGGTCTCGTCGAGGCGCTGAAGAAAGCGGGAGCGATCCCGTTTTCCAAAGGGTGCCGGTCCCCCTATCATGGTCCCGAGATCGCGGAGTTGAGAGAGAAAATCCCGCGTTGCCAGGGCCCCGCCGATGTTCTCCTCGGTGAAAACGTGACCTGTCGGAGAGATGACCGGGGAGCCTTCTTGCAGGCACCGGGAGGCAAGGGGGATATCCGCAGTGATCACGATATCATTCTCGCCCACATGTTCGACAATCCAATCATCGGCCGCGTCCAACTGCCCATCGACAACCACCAGTTCGATCCGGTCTTCGCGCGGAATCCGCATCCACTTGTTAGACGCCAGGATGACCTTGAGCCCATAGCGTTTTGCCACACGGTAGACTTCCTGTTTCACCGGGCAGGCATCGGCATCGATAAAGACTTCAAACATCATACTTTGCCTCTTCTCATGAATCGCCGCCCCCAATTTTCCCGCAGCCAAGGGATATTTTCTT
>CAYNYM010000075.1:8650-10450 GCA_964401325.1 uncultured Desulfobacteraceae bacterium
GTTTCACCGGGCAGGCATCGGCATCGATGAAGATTTCCGGCATCGGAGTTTGCTTTTTGTCCAAAATGGCCTTTTCCGCTAACGCTAAGTATAGCTTTTCAAAAATACGCCAACAAATACTGTGTGACTTAGGCCCTACTATGGGCCGGAGGCTGTGTCTCTAGTCACGGTGCTACGTGACGGGTGGTGAAATTTACCTATAGAATATTTTAACGTTTTTATGAAATATTTGTCACCGGTTTTAAGGGTGACAAATATTTCATGATTCCACCTTGAGCATGGTCATTTCTCCCAGTCCGGTGATCACCTTGGCGTAGCCGGTGAGCATGTGATCGACTTCGATCTGGCCGGTGTCCACCAGGAGCGGATCACCGCCCAGGGTGAGGATCTTCTCCATGGTCGCAATAACCATGATGTTTTTGCTGCCGACCTTCTTTATGACCCGGGCACTGATCTGCTGGTTTCCCCTGCCGAAGATGTAGCCCTGCCGGCCGATGATGCTGACAACGATCCTGGCCTTTCGGCCCCGGATCATCTCCAGGAGCCGGGACTCGTTCAGGTCGATCCCTGCCAGTTGCCCGTTGTAGAGGGCATCCACCCCCAGGAGGGTATTGGGAAGGTCAAGTTTTTCCATGACGGCACGCGTGGTCGTGCCCGTGCCGATGATATAGAGGCAGTCCTCCGCCATGTGGTTGATGACATCCGTGGCAATGGCATCCAGGGCTTCCTGCTCTCCGGCACAGCCCCCGGCCTTGGGACACTGGACCAGCCTTTTTTTGAAGGGAATCTTCAGGTAGCCATACAATCTCGCCGACAGCCGATTTTTCCTGAAAGAGGCCTCATCGATGTCCATGACCTCGCCCTCGGTCAGGCGGATATTGTGGGACTTCTCGTCCAGAAAGAGTCTGGCCAGTTCCCCCGCGTTCCGGGGACTCGTGGCATAGACGGCTGAGTGCATCTTGACCCCGGTGGGGATGCCGAGGGCGGGGATCCTGTCACCGACGGAGGTAAAGATGTCCCTGGCCGTTCCGTCTCCACCCGCGAAGAGAAGCAGGTCGATCCCCAGGCCTTCCATGTCCCTTGCCGCTTTCTGTGTATCTTCAGCGGTGGTCTCTCCTTTTCTGAGAGAGCCTATTACTTTCGGCGTGAGACCGGAGGCCCGGGCCTCTTCTTCACCCATGTCACGGGGATAGGTGATGAGTTCGATCTGCTCCTTGATGGGGAGGATCCCTTCAAGGGCACGGACGGCCCGGGCCGGGGCCTCGGGTTGAGCGCCGAGTGCTCTGGCCTTTTCCAGAATTTCGCGGCCGTCGCTTCCCTTGAGACCGACCCTTCCCCCCATCCCGGCAATGGGGTTGACGATGAGACCGAGTTTTTTCATGTGTCTTTCCAGGTCAATAAGCATTATCTCTCACAGAGCACGCAGAGCATTCAAAGATTCTTATTCTTGTCTGTGTCCGTCTGGAGCGGGTCTGCGGCAAATATTCTTCTTGTTTTTTTCGTCCGTGGTCTAAAGTCCTACCGGCTTTCCCCCCTTCTTCAGAAAGGCCCGCCAGGTCATGGCCCACTTGTCGGGGTTGTCCATCTCGCTCTCGTTGACCTGGTGGACCGGTGTCTTGTGAGGCGCGTTTCGGATGATATCGGGATCATGATAGGCCTCATCCGATATTTTCTGCATGACCGCGGCCCAGTAGTCGCAGTCGTATTTGGAATAGGATTCACAAAATTCCGTAGTAAAGGGTTCGGGTACGATCCAGGGATGATGGCTCCTGAAAAAGGCCTGCAGGCCGAAGTCCACGA
>CAYNYM010000076.1:0-10326 GCA_964401325.1 uncultured Desulfobacteraceae bacterium
TTTCTGCCCTTCGACCTTTTCCAAAAAGGCCTTCGCCTGTTCAGGGTTAAGAATTGATATCTTGTCTTGAATCCCCTCCCCTTCATTCCCCTGTGACCTTGGCCGTTCCTAATCGCTCAAGGGGTTATGGTCAATGTATCTGTGACGCACCGCATACCGAAGGATCTGATTCAGGGTAACAAGGATTTTTCGCAGGGTGCTTATGTTCATGCCCTGCTTTTGTCTGGTATTGATGAATTTCTCAATGGTAGCCGTAGTTATCAGATTAATCTTGAAACCCTTCAACTCTTCAAAGTGATTTTTTGTATGTCCCTCACACACCTCCCAAGTGGTAATCCTAAGATTCGGTTTTTTGAATTTAAGCCAGTCTTCGGCCACTTCAGAAAACAAGGGGATCTTTCTTGCAGGAAGATAGATCCCCTTTGCAACCTCATCCTCAATGGCCCTTAGTTCCTCTTTCGCCTTTTTCTTGGTGGTGCCCTTTTTCAGTGTTTTCCATCGCCGCTTACCTTGCGGATCATAAAAATCAATGACCCAACGATCACGTCTTTTTTTTATAATTGATTTCGTTGCCGGATATCTACATAAAGTTGAAGGAATTAATGGACGATCCTGATTATACCATGGAGGAGGTTGCCCTTCTGGTGGGGAGTGATCCGGGGATGGCCACCCGTTTTCTTCGGGTCGTCAACACCCCGCTGAATCGAAGGGTCCGCAAAATTGAAACGGTCAGCCATGCCGTAAGTCTGCTGGGAATTTGTCAGGTTCATGACATCGTCCTCAGTGCCTCAGTCGCAGAAGCCTTTGAGGGGATTGGGACCAAGGTGATGAACATAAAGAAGTTCTGGCAGCGAAGCTTTTACTGTGCCGTCATGACCAGGCAGCTGGCCCTGGACTGCGAAATCATAGAAAATGATCGATTTTTCGTGACCGGCCTGCTACATGATATTGGTCATTTATTCACGTACATAGCGATTCCTGAAGAATCGCAAAAGGCTATATTGAGCGCAAAAAAACTGCAACGACCTCTGTACCAGGTGGAAAGGGACCTGCTTGGGTTTGATTACGCAAAGCTGGGTGGATACATGATGCAGCAGTGGGGTCTGCCCAGGCCCCTCCAGGCCACCACCTGGTTTCACCCGGAACCTTGCAAGGCAAATCAGTTTGCTCTGGAAACAGCTTTGTTGCATCTCTGCTCTTTGCTGGTTCGATCGGATCTGGAAGCGGGTGTTTTTGGGGAAGGCTCTTTTACTGTTGACCCCACAGTCTGGCCAACGACCAATCTGACGGCGGAACAATGTTTGAACTTCAGGCAGACAGCCGCTGATCAGTTCGCTGAAGTGGAGAACAGCCTTTTTGTCTAACCGTTCTGAATCCTTCAGATTGACCCGGAAGGCCTGTGATAAAGAATTGCGTTACCCTCAATTCATTCTAACGGACCGGGCCAAGCAGAGCATTCACCCGGATTTTTGGGGTTACGGCTAAGAACCTTAGGGTTGACTCTGAAGGTTCTCCTCCTGCCCTTTCAAAACTTCCTCTCTGAGGTGCGCAATACGCCACCCAGTCGGCGCGTGCCCTCTTCAAGTTCGTCGGGGGAAAACATCGTGAAGTTCAGGCGGCATTCCCTCTCACCACCCTCCCCTGCATAGAAAAGATCCCCGGGCAAATAGGAGACCCCCGCGTCCTCGGCCCTTGCAAGAAAGGAGGCGCTGTCCATTCCCCGGGGCAATCGGAGCCATACAAAAAACCCTCCGCCCGGCACCGTCCAACGGCATTCCTCCGGCAAATGACGCTCGAGTCCTTTCAGTAATGCATCACGGCGGTCACGATACGCGGAGCGCAAGGCATCGACCTGCCGGTCGAGAAGCCCCATCTCCATGAATGCTGCAGCCACGTGGGCCGTGAAATGACTGACCCCTCCCCCGCTATCCAGTACGCCGCTCTTCGTAAAACGTTCCACCACCTCGAGCGGGGCCTGCATCCAACCCAACCTCAGCCCGGGTGCGATGATCTTGGAAAATGAACCTAACCGGACCACCTTTCCTTTCGAACAAAACCCATAGAGCGAAGGCGGAGGCGGCCGATCGTACCACAGGGGGTGGTACACATCATCCTCCACAATAAAAAAACCATAACGCTCAGCCAGGGCCACCAGAGACTCTCGACGGTCTTCTTCCATGCTCAGACCCGTGGGATTTGCAAAGGTGGACACCAGGTAAAGCAACCGGGCCCTATGCCCCCGTCGCTCAAGAGATCTCAGGGTCTCTTCCAGGACATCCATGCGCAGGTTCTTGTCATCACAAGGAATCGGCATGAGATCCAGCCTGTGATCCCGCAATACGCGCAGGGCAAGATGATAGGTGGGGGCCTGCACCAGGGCCGGGTCACCGGGCTTGGTCAGCAGCATACAGAGCATATCCAGGGCTTGAGAGGCTCCTCCCGTGACCATAATTTCTTTCATTGGAGTTTCTTTGCCCTCGACGCGCGCCAGCCATGCCTGTAACTGCCGAATTAAACATCCGGGCCCCTGTTCAGCGCCGTAGGAGAGGGCCTGCCGGGCCTCAAGTTCTAAAACCCTGCAAGAGGCTTCCAACAGACCTTCTGCCGGCAGCATGTCAAGGTCAGGATGTCCTGCCCTCAATTCGATTATTCCCGGTCGCAGGGCGTACTGGACATCGGGGAAAATGCTTTCCATCATCCTCACCATCGTTGCTCCCTTTGCAAGGGGCATTATTATCGCTTATAAGTGGCTCAGATTATCTAAAAGTTACGAGGGGCAATGCCCGCAAGGCAGATAGCAGGAGAGTTTGCAAAAAACCCATTTTGCTTTGGAAACCGGCTAGCTTTCGGTTCCCTTGCCATCAGAATTCTTTGCCCTTTTTTCAGCAAGTTGAGCTTTTTTCGCTTCAGCACGTGCTGCTTCTCTCCGGCAAACGCTGCACTGCCCTTCTAAAAGTCCGTGTTTACATCTGACCATCATAGTTCTGTCGCTCCTTTGAAAGATATCATTATTTGAGAATAAAACCCCCACCGGCCACCATGGCAGGATGTTCGTCGCCTTTCGAAAAGCATCGGGGTTTCTCGACCTATTAGGCACAGAAACCAAATCCACCGAGGCCCGTTGTTTCGAAAAGCGCCAGGGTGTCAGCTGAAGGCAAAAAAAAACCGCGTCCATTGGGCGCGGTTTACATTCTTTTTGGAGACACAAGTGCTTTGATCTTCATGTTCATGAGGACCGGGAATTGATATCCCGATCCCTGTAAAAGACTTTCTTTTGTCTCCATTGATTCCATTACCATCAATCCTCTTGTTTTATCACCGAAAGGTCCGCTTTCGCACCATCTTGAGTTTAAGTTAACGGCCAAAACCCTAGGTGAAAAATTAAAATGACAAAACATATTTCACATGTCAAGGAGAATTTTAAACGCTTGCGATCTTTCGCATTACATCTCTTGTGCAGGAATCGGTGGGGTACCAAGAAACAGGTCCACTAGTGGATCCACAACGGCAAAAAACCCTTTATCCAAAGCGGTTGATCTTCAATGCCCTCCCGTATCCGTCCGGATATCCCGGATAACATAACAATCAGGGTTCTTTTCGATATACTGTTTCACCGGGAGATGCAATAAGGTCTCCCGGTGATTTAAATTTTCGGTTGCATCAGTTTGAAAATCGAAAGCATGCTAACCCACTTCTGCACTTCTTTCAATCCAAACCTGTGCCTCTTCCATTGTCATCTGATCCGCTCTTTTTATGTTCTTGCCCAAATAGGAGAATGAAAAGGCAGAAAGGTATTGTAGCATCTCCATGTTTTTCTCATCTGCCATTTTCGCGAATTTTTTGCACTGTTCAGGTGTTGGTTGGCCCATTTTTCCCATCCTTTCTCACTTTATTAAATATCGAAAAAGAGCCCGTAAGTGTTTCAAGCCCTTTTTCATGAAAAGAATGCACGGGACCCGTCATCCCGCATTCTTTTTTCCAAAATCTGCAGTGGCGAAACCATTCGGGATCAAAAAGCGTCTTCAAATCTTCAATGAACGAATACTCTTTCTCTCAGCTTTACCTAATTACGCCATTTCATTACACATTAAGAGACCTAATTGGTAGCTATGATATAGCTATTCACTTCAAATGTCAATAAGAATAGAACCGCGACCACCTTTACATGATAGCCTGCCCTGAGCGGCGGCAAAAGGCGCCTACCTGCCCAAGGCCACTAAATAAATTGACTTGCCCACCTCTTGATGATAACATGTTGCTTACTTGGTAGCAACAGGAGATTTGATGAGTAATTTTGAAAGGTTAAAAGATTTAGGTTTTTCTCAATATGAAATATCCTGCTATCTTGCCCTGATTGCCAATCATCCGCTCAACGGTTCGCAACTGAGCAAGTTTTCGGGAGTTTCACGATCGAGGATTTACGATGTTCTCCGCAATATGACAAAGAAAGGTCTGGTTCTTGAGCTGGACAGCGGTCTCTATGTACCCTTGCCTCCCGATGAGCTGATGAGGAGGGTAAGAGACCAGTTTGAATCCAATTTCTCCACTCTGAAGGATCAGCTGGAAGAAGCCTTTCAAGAACCTGCCTATGAATATATCTGGATCATTAGAGGTCATGAAGCGGTCATGAAGAAGGCAAAGGAAATGATTGCCTCGTCTACCCGGGAACTTTATGTCCGCCTGTTTCCCACCGAGGCACAAATTCTCGAAGATGACCTGCATGAGGCATCGGCAAGAGACGTGAATGTCCGCTACATCGCCATGGGCGAAACACCTTTGACCTTTGAAATTCAGGTCACTCATCCCGATTCTGACACACTTGTCGATACCATCGGGGGCCGTTCATTCGATATTATTTCCGACAAATCCGAATCACTTGTCGGTATTTTCGAGAATGGAAATGAGGATCACTCACCCTTCAACTGGACGCGAAACCGCTGGTTCATCATTGCCAACAGGGACAGTGTGCGCCACGATTTCTACCATTACTATCTCCATAAGACATACGACCTGAAACAACCCCTGACCGAGAGAGAAAAATGGATTTACGAATTTATCAAAACAGACGACTGACACTTTTGGCGAGACACCTTTTCACCCGGTTTGCTCTGAGGAGGTTGAAAACCTAAAAGAAAAACCTCCGGCATTGATTACCATCTTCAGCGATCACTCAATTTTTGCCCTAACTGAAAGGAGTTACAATGAAAAATGTCCTAGTCCTGGGGGCCGGATTGGTTGCCCGACCGTTGGTCCGATACCTGCTTGAGGAACCGGAATTTCGCGTCACCATTGCCACCCGCACCGTCAGCAAGGCGGAAAAGTTGATCGAAGATCATCCCCGGGGAACGGCGAGACACCTCAATGTGGACGACAAGGAATCGTTGAAAGAATGCATCCTTTGCGCCGATCTCGTCATCAGCCTCTTACCCTGGATCCACCACATCGATGTGGCGAAACTCTGTATCGAATGCCGAAGGCATCTCGTTACGACCAGTTACGTGAAGCCTGAAATGCAGGTACTGGACTCAGAGGCACGGAAGCGCGGTTTGCTGTTCCTGAACGAAATCGGAGTGGACCCCGGTATCGACCATATGGCGGCCATGAAAATTATTGACGGGATCAAAAAGGCGGGCGGCCAAATTGTCGGTTTCCACTCTTATTGCGGTGGTCTCCCGGCCCTGGAGAGCAACAATAATCCCTTTGGTTACAAGTTTTCCTGGAGTCCGGTGGGCGTGATGCTCGCGGCAAACAACGACGGGCGATACCTCAAAAACGGGAAGGTTGTTGAGGTGTCGAGCAAGAAACTTTTCGAGCACTACCGGTTGCTGGATGTTCCGGGTGCCGGAACATTTGAGGCCTATGTCAACCGGGACGCGTTCCCCTACATTGACCTCTACGGCATCCAATCGGTCCACAGCATGTATCGCGGAACCTTACGAAACATCAGTCATTGCGAATCCTGGAATCTTTTCAAAAAACTGGGCCTCTTTGATCAGGATCACCGGTTTCCTCTTCAGGATTTGGCACCACGCGGCGTGATGGCCAAACTGGTCCAAAGTAACGGTGCGCATCTGGTCCAAGATATCGCATCTTTTCTCAATATTCCCGAATACTCCGTGACCATTAAGAAGATGGAATGGCTGGGTCTATTTAGCGACACCCCGGTTCCCCTGTCCGAGGCTTCTCCATTTGACCTCTTCGCCCATCTGATGCAGGAAAAGCTAATCTATGCAGAGGGGGAAACGGACCTTCTGGTCCAACACCATGAATTCTCCGTAACATACGATCGGAGCAGGAAAGAAATGATCACGTCGACCATGGTGGAAAAGGGTATTCCCGGGGGTGACAGCGCCATGGCACGCACTGTAGGTTTACCTGCAGCCATCGCCGCAGGCCTTGTTCTCAAGGGCAAAATCCCCCTGACCGGCGTTCGGATCCCTGTGTTGTCTGAGGTCTACGAACCGGTGCTGGCAAAATTAGAGAGCCTGGGTATCGAATTCAAAGAGCGAAGCTCTCGAATTCAAGACTAAACCTGGCGGATTAAAGCGGGAGGGCAGCTATGAAGACACTACTTATTCGGGCCGAAGACAAGAACGTTTGGGAACGACGGGCTCCCCTGGTCCCAAAGGACCTGAAGGAAGTCATCAGAAAAACCGGACTCAAGGCCTATGTGCAAAAATCAACGAAAAGATATTTTCCGGAAGAGGATTATATATCCGCGGGGGCACAGGTCTGCGAAGACATGGATCCTGGGGATATCATTCTGGGCATCAAAGAAATTCCCAAGGAAAAAATCCTTGATCACAAGGTGTACGTCTTCTTTTCCCACACCATCAAGGGACAAAAAGAAAACATGCCCATGCTCCAGAGAATTCTCCAGGGAGGATCGACACTGATAGACTACGAGAAGATCACCGATGATCAGGGCCGGCGAAAAATTTTCTTCGGAAACTATGCGGGCCATGCCGGAACCCTAGACATCCTTCATCTCATGGGCGAGTACTGGGAACACCGCGGCATTAAGACGCCCTTTGCCCTTGGCAAAAGGGCCATGGATTACAGCTCCGTGAAACAGGCGCAGCGGCATTTGATTGAAATCGGTCGAGATATCGAAAGACACGGTCTGAACGACAAACTCAGCCCGCTGGTTATCGGCATCCTGGGTTACGGCAACGTCGCCAAAGGGGTTCAGGAGATCCTTCACTGTTTGCCTGTACGTTTCGTTGTCCCCGAAAAGCTTCCCGGTCTCGTTGAAAAGGGAGAAGGCGATGCAAACAAGATCTATGTTTCCGTGTTCAGGGAAGAGCATCTGGTCAGGCACAGAGAAAACAGGCTCTTTGACTTACAGGATTACTATCAGCACCCGAAAAATTACCTTTCCGAATTCGAGAAATTCCTCCCCTATACCTCCATTCTCATCAATGCCATATACTGGGACAACCGTTATCCGCGTTTTGTGACCTGGGATGCGCTGAAAAGGCTCTATGAGTGCACTGAGACGCCCAAGCTGTGCGGAATCGCGGATATTACCTGCGATGTGGGAGGCTCGATCGAGTGCAATGTCAAAACAACCAACAGCGGCACGCCCTCCTACCTTTGCGATCCCCTGAACCGCTCCATCGTGGACGGGCACAAGGGTCACGGCATCGTCCTGATGGCGGTCGATAACCTGCCGGCCGAGATCCCGAACGACTCTTCCCGTTTTTTCAGTAACCAGTTAAAGGCTTTCACTGCCAATCTGGTCAATGCCGACTATGACAAGCCCCTGGTAAAATCCGGCCTTTGTCCGGAAATTCAACGGGCTGTAATCGGTTACAAGGGAGAACTTACGCCTCCGTACAAGGACCTGGCCCCCTATGTCTCATCATTGCCGTCCAAAATAGAATCTATTGCCATTCCAAGACTCATAAACTGTGTGAGTTAGCAGTGCATTTCATGCTTCTCAGCGTACCATCAAAAGGCAAACCGATTTTATGTGTCATGATTTAAATAAGCTCTTTGATTGTTATCCTAATTAATATAGAAAGATACAAAGGGGGATTGGTTCTCATCTATTCCGGCTCACGATAAAGTGCAAGGATTCCGGATCTGGCAAGCTTCTTAATGCCCATAGGCTCAAGGAGGCGGATGAGGGTATCGATCTTTTCCGCCCCGCCCGTAATTTCGATAATGTAGTGAGTCAACCCCGTATCAACAATCCTGCCCTTGAAGGTATTGACGAGGTTGTATATATCTTCCCTGTCTTTCGGATTTGCCTTGACACAAATCAAGGCCATTTCACGCCTGACGGCTGCCTCGCCGGTCATGTCCCTG
The DNA here is from genome assembly GCA_964401325.1 of uncultured Desulfobacteraceae bacterium. Lineage (GTDB taxonomy): Bacteria > Desulfobacterota > DSM-4660 > Desulfatiglandales > HGW-15 > CAYNYM01. Next base: position 8,314 of record CAYNYM010000076.1, read on the forward strand.
ACCTTGATCACATTGACGAGCCTTCGCAAGTGTTTAAATATTTGTTCGAGTTGTTCCGGGTCTGTCCTCGTCGTGATGGTGATGCGCGACATATTCCTATTGCCCGTTGGCGCACCGCAAATCGTCTCGATATTATAACCACGACCGGCAAACAATCCCGAAATCCGGGCCGTTACACCGGGTTCGTTCTCGACGAGCATGGTGATGATGTGTTTTTCTTCCTTCATGGGGCCCCTCTATTATTCCGGGTGGATAGGTTTTAATTGCTTTGAAAAATCAAATTCTTGCCCGCGCAACAGGGTCTCCGATATTGAATATTATCTTCGACATTTACAGTCAAGTTGTTTCACCCTGATCCACCATTGAGGCATGATCACCAGAAACAAATGTCGATCATGTTTTGCAGGTCTCGGTAGATCAGCAATGATTTATACAAAAAAAACTTGAAATTGCATTTAAGGTGGTTAGTTTATTTGTTTGAGTTCTGTCGAAAAAATGATGAATTAACGGAGAGCCGACAACATGTCGAACATATTGAAAAACGACACCTTACGAAACATTGCGATAATCGCTCACGTCGATCACGGCAAGACGACCCTTGTGGATGCCATGTTCCGCCAGAGCGGCCTTTTCAGAGCGAACCAAGAAGTCAACGAGCGACTGATGGACACCCTGGAACTTGAAAGGGAGCGAGGCATCACCATTGCGGCAAAAAATTGTTCGATTTCATGGAAGGGGGTCCGCATCAATATCATAGACACCCCCGGCCATGCGGATTTCGGCGGAGAAGTGGAGCGGGCACTCTCCATGGCAGACGGCGCGATTCTCCTGGTCGACGCCTCTGAAGGCCCCCTGCCCCAAACCAGATTCGTCCTGAAGAAGGCCCTTGATGCAGGCCTCAAAATCATCGTTGTCATCAACAAGATTGACCGCCGGGACGCCCGCCCCGACCAGGTCCTTGATGAGATTTACGACCTCATGATAGATCTGGGCGCCACAGACGACCAAATTGAATTTCCGCTCCTTTACGCCGTCGGCCGGGAAGGCGTTGCCATGAAAACGCTCGAGGAAAAAGGAGAAAATATCCACATTCTTCTGGACACCATTATTGATGAAATCCCCGGCCCTTCCCACGATACCAGCGCGCCTTTCCAAATGCTGGTCTCTGATCTCGGTTACTCGGATTACCTTGGCCGGCTGGCCGTTGGAAAGATCTTTAATGGAAAAGCCCGGGCCAGAGACACCCTCGTGTGTATTCCCAAAGACGGTGAAAACTTGCCGCTCAAGGTTTCGAAACTTCAGATATACGAGGGAGTGAAACTGACGGATGTGGAAGAGGTTCAGTCCGGGGATATCGCCGTACTTGCCGGCATTGATAAGGTCAGTATCGGTGATACCATCTGCAATCAGCAGGCACCCAGGGCACTGCCCCGGATCAGGGTGGACGACCCCACGGTATCCATGAAGTTTACCATCAACAACTCACCCTTTGGGGGACAAGAGGGAATCTATGTGCAATCGAGCCGGATCCGCGAACGCTTGCGCAAGGAAACCCTCCTTAACGTAGCCATTCAGGTCGAGGAGAGGGGTGACAGGGACAGCTTTATGGTCAAAGGCAGGGGAGAATTTCAACTGGCCATCCTCATCGAAACCATGCGGCGGGAAGGTTATGAATTCTGCGTGGGTCGGCCGGAGGTCATCTTCCGATACGAGAACGGCACTAAACTCGAGCCCATTGAGAGGCTCCTGATTGACTGCGAAGAACGCTTTCTCGGCTCAGTAACCGAAAAACTTTCACTTCGCAGGGCGAAGATGAACACCATGGATAACAACGGCAAAGGACGAGTCCGGATGGAATTTTCTGTGCCCAGCCGTACCCTGATCGGATACCGCGACGAATTTCTAACCGACACTCGGGGCACCGGCATCATGCACTCCCTTTCTGTTGCTCCAAATATATTATCCCAAAAACTAGAACTCTCTATATCCGCAGTAAACTCTTCTGTTTCTGTA
>CAYNYM010000077.1:0-8145 GCA_964401325.1 uncultured Desulfobacteraceae bacterium
CGACCAAGGTCTGGGCCAAGGACAAGGAGGGGGCGGCCGAACAACTGGCCATGAGTTTCGAGCGCCTCAGGACGGAGTGGATCGATCTGATCCAGTGCCACAATGTCTCCACCCGGGAAGACTTTGAAATGGTCCTCGGGCCTGGTGGGGCCTACGAGGTTCTGATCAAGGCCAAGGCGGAAGGCAGGGTCGGATCCATCGGATTCTCCTCCCACAACCCGGACATAGCCATTAGGGGTTGTAACTCCGACAAGTTCGACACCCTTCAGTTCCCTTTCAACTTCATCGAGCACGATCCCGTTGAAAGGGTATTCCCCGCCGCCCTCGAAAAGGGCATGGGCATCATTGCCATGAAGCCCCTGGGTGGCGGTCTCCTGGACAGAGCAAACCTCTGCTTCCGCTTTTTGCAGGAGCACCCCCACGTCATTCCTATCGCAGGCATTCAGGCCCTGGAGGAAATCGACGAGATCGTCCGTTATTACAAGGATCGCCGACCCCTGAGTCCGGATGATCTCAAGGCGATCCGGACCGTCCGAGAGGAATTGGGCAGCCGATTCTGCCACCGTTGCGAGTACTGCATGCCCTGCGAACAGGGAGTCGAGATTCCCATGGTCTTATTGGTCAAAACCCAGGTCAAGCGTTTTCCCCTTAAACAGGTGGCCATCATGGCCAAAAAACCGATTGAAAGCGTGGAAAATTGTATCGAGTGCGGGGAATGCACGGAGAGGTGTCCTTACGACCTCCCTATCCCGGAGATGCTTCGAGAAAACCGGGAGATCTATGAGAGGCTGTTATCTGAAATCTGACGTTACATCCTCAATTTTTGCCCCCTAGGACAAAGAAAAAATAAAGAGATAAATTATACCTGGCACCTTTCCGATATAAAAAAGTTAGGGAGGCGGGCAAGCACTAAAATCATCTCGATGACTCGCTTTCCCGCGTGCCGTCGATCAATTGGCTTATGGATTCAACGGCTTTTTCCACTTCCAGGGCTTTGATCCCAACGATTTTCGGATGCATTCCCTTCTTTCCAAGCTCATTGCGTAATGCTTCGATAAAGACTCCCTCCCCCTTGACTTCCCGGTTGTTCTTTGAGGTGGTCTCTACCCCACAGCTTGGGGAACGATTGACGCCTACGATTCCCCGGACGTTAAAACCATATTGACGATATTCTGAGATTTGCCGGACGATATCTTCGACCAGCCGCCGCATCTTTACGGTGGCGGACTTCCGTCCCATCATGATGCGAATTCTCGTGTTCTCTTCAACCACCGGTGATGCGGCCCCGTCAACATTTCCCCGGTCCAGGCCCAGGCACAGCAGCTCCGGGCAAGGCATCTGTACGATTCCCACATCGGATTTGCAAAGCACATCAATGATCGCCCTTATGGACCCGGGGTATTCGGCCGTCCCGTCCGATATGGAATTCTGATTCAATAGACAGTGCGCAACAAATACGATATTTTTACTCCTTGCGTCGGTAAACACCACCGGACCTCCTTTTTATTTTTCGTAACACTTTAGCCTATTGAAAATCACTTCATCATGGAAAGGCTTTTTCAAACGGTTAAGCTCTTAAAAATTATCGGTCAAGGTTCCCTACAAACAACTTCCCGCTCCCGCTATTGGACGAGATGTCAGGCCGGTACATACCATAGAGGCACGCGGACGGCAGATGAAAGTCGCCGTTGAGCTCACTCCTCAGGATATATTCCACCCGGCATTCACGGCCCTTGTCGAACCGAGTTTCAAGACCCGCATAGTTGTAATTAAAATCACCCCATTGATCGTCGTAGAGACAGCGGTGGGCGGACCGGACCACCCTCTCACCTCTCAGATCCGTGGCAGCGACCATGAGTCGCGTGTACCCGGGTTTCAGGTCCGCGAGGAGATGTCCAAGGAGCTATGCCGTCGGCATCGGTTTCAAATTTTTCGGAATAAAGGGGCATCATGGATCTCTCATACCGACTGCGTATGGGGTTCCAGACCTCCTGTTCAGGTTGATTGGTCTCGAATCACTGCAAAGGTGATTTCCTTTTTAAGGGGGTAGACCTCCTGGTAGGAGGAATCCCCTTCCAGCCGTTCTTCTCCCCAGAATGACCTCGGGCGGCCGGTCATCGGCAAAGGCCACCCCGAAAAAGAAAGAAGACAGGACCATGGCTGTCAAAAGGTTGAGCCCGAATTGAGGCACGATCTTCCCCCGAAAAATTCCTCTGCAGTGATGTTCATTCCCTTGATGAACTTCATGGATAAAGTGGCTCAACAAAAGCATAACCAAAAGTTTATATATATTGTAAAGTGCATTTCATGAATGGCTCCAAGGTGGAACCTCCGCGTCCAATACCACGGTTGCAACTTTGGGGTTCATTGGCGGCTTCTTCAGCGGCAAGTTACCAGGTTTTCAGGATCTTTTCCACAGGCTTGCATCCGGCCCTTTCCCGGAAAATCAATTACTCCGATTCACTCCCCCTGACCCACCATCAAAACATGATATGCAAATTGGGCGGTAGATTTGGGACTCCAAGACCCTGTTGCCATTTCCGAAAGCCTTCACTATATTGACCGGACTGTCTCAATGGCCTTCAAAAAATCTCACTAAAAAAACATTTCAAGAAAGGGATGCCATGGAAAGCTTGAAAAAGAAAAAAGAAAGGGCCAACGCCGTCTTTGAAATCCTGGACCCGCTCTACACCCATGAAAAAACCGCTCTCAAATACAGGACCCCTTTTCAACTCCTGATCTCCACCATCCTCTCCGCGCAGTGTACGGACAAACAGGTCAACGAGGTCACAAAGACCCTCTTCAAAAAATACAAAGTCCCCCAAGACTATATCGAGACCCCCATTGCCCAACTGGAGGAGGACATCCGACCCACGGGTTTTTACCGAAACAAGACCAAATCGTTAAAGGGCTGTTGCCGGGGTCTTGTGGATCTTTACGGTGGAAAGGTTCCGCCCACCATGGATGAGATGCTCAAACTGCCCGGAGTAGGAAGGAAAACAGCCAATTGCGTGCTGGGGGCCGCCTTTGATGTACCGGGCGTGGTGGTGGATACGCATGTGAAAAGACTGTCCATACGGCTGGGGCTTACCGAGAACAAGGATCCGGACAAGAGCGAAAGGGATGTTGCAAGACTGCTCCCTGAGGAAAGATGGCGCCGGTTCTCGGATATCCTCATCTATCACGGAAGAGCGATCTGCAAGGCCCGCAAACCCGATCACACGCACTGCCCCGTCTTCGCCCTCTGCCCCTCAAACACGATTTGATGCCCGGATTTTGCAGGATTCAAGGAATATCTCGCCCCCGAGAACCGGAGGGCTTGGGAAAAACAGTACGATTGATTGAACTGCTTATCGGAAATTATGGCTGTGAAAAAGAGCCTGAAGGGGGCAGGAATGCACTGAAGCCTCAATTCGATGCCACGACAATGGCACAGGCCTTACTGCTTGTATCCCGGATCTTCAGGATCAGGGACTTGATCAACGTCCTCAGCTCCGGCGACATGGCTTCATAGTCTCCGATGAGCCGCTCGTTATCGAGAATACCCACGCGAACAGGACCGTCTGCCGCGATGACCGATGCACTGCGAGGCGCCTTTCCTCCTTCCAGAAAGGTCATTTCACCAATGATTTCCCCCTCTGAAAGGGTGGCAATGGTTACCAGCCCTTTGGCGGTTCTTTTTCTTACCGCAGCGCGACCGCTCAGTATGATATAGACCCAGTCACCCCGGCTTCCTTCCTCGAGAATCACGGCACCGTCCGGATAGTCGTTTTCATTGGTTACATAGCCATATATTACCGGATTTAGGCTCATAAGACAAAACTCCTCAGGCAGGAAGCAGAAAAAATCCGAGCGCCTTTCTTGACCCGGATCCAAGGTCTTCTAAGTGGGTAAAGGACATACCCAACCGCATTTTTCCTTTTGCCTCATGGGCAAAGACAATTTTGACCGTGACTTCCAGCTTCTTCTCTTTAGGCAATAGCGTTTTCAACTTGAAGAGAGACCCTATGTCGTGGGCCATGAGTGAGGCATTCTTGGCGTTGACTTCCAAACTCAAGCCCGTCATGCTCAGGTCTTTGATATAACCTTCCAGTAAAGAATGAAAACCTTCAGGGGGATTGACCGGTTCATAACTGCAATATAGGTTCACCTCTTTACGGTAATAGGCCCTTCTAGAGGTCCCGGGATCCTGTTTTCCTTTAGGTTTCTGCTTTTCCATCAACTTCTTGACACCTAATTGTTCCACGATTTTGTTCATTCGAAGAAGCCGCTTCAGGGCCTGGTCGGTGACATATTTAAGAACGGGAGACACTTGCTCGTATTCCTTTGACAGTGCGCCCGGATGCCACACCTCCAGTTCGGAGACCTCAACCGCTCTTGCAGAGGCATAACGCACCTCAATGGCACGATTCAAAAAAATCATCTCCCCGATGACATCCCCCGGCCCCAGGGTGGCCAAAGGCACCTCCATCCCTTCAATTTCTCTGAAGATCTCGATTCTGCCTCTGATGATTTTGTAGATAGAGAAGCCGTAATCCCCCTGCTTGATCACCTGCTCACCTTTCTTAAATTTCAGAGTGCGAACGGCGTGGCGGTTGATGTTTGTTTCAATCATTTGAATGGCTCACGTTTCCGAGGTTTGCCTAAAGGTTTGATTCCCGCATTTTGCATCCGATATCGGCTACGACACAAAATCTCTCCCCACGTTGCCCCATACAAGATTCAGGTAATAAGGAGCGAATGAATAAATATTTATGCGACAATCCATGAATTGTCAATCCTTCTCAACCGGCTACTCTCCTGAGGCGGTATTTTACCCGGGTCCTCATGGCAAGGATCAGGGCACAAAGCCATCGTTACGACTGAAGAATCCTGGCCAAGGCCCCACGTGGTCTTCCTCGAAACCATCGACCGGACCGGAAAAAAATCATGTGCATCCCCTTTTTCGGCATGTATCACTCGATCCTTTGTCGTCCCATGACCGGCATAATCTTTTTTATGAGTCCGGGTCTTTTTCAAACTCGGCGACAAGATAGGTATGATCGGATGGCTTTGGGGCAAGTCTGGCCTCCGTGTCGACCCATGCCGTCCGGGATCGCTCCGCCAGGGGTGCCGTGGCCAGGATGTTTTCGATGCGCCAGCCCATTTTCCGCTTCAGGGCGTTGGGGATGCGGTAGTCCCAGAAGGTGTACTGGTCCCCTCCGGGCACATGCTTGCGGAAAATATCCACAAGCCCCCAATCCAGGAATGCCCTCAGGATCGCCTGCTCATCCGGATGAAAGCAGACTTCACCCTTGAATTTTTCCGGATCATGGACATCGGCGGGGTCAAGCGCAATATTGAAATCCCCGGCGATCAGAAGAGGGCGGGAAGGGTCATAGGACGCCTTTACATGGGCCAGGAGGTCCCGAAGCCAGTGGAGTTTGTATTCGAATTTTTCCGTCCCTACCGCATATCCCTGGGGGACATACACGTTGATCACGGGCAGACCCTGAATGACGGCGCTGATAAATCGGGCCTGTTCGTCCCCACCTTCATAGAGGTCCTTTCCTATTTCCGTCAGTGCGTGTCTGCTCAAAATGGACACCCCGTTATAGGATTTCTGCCCTCTAAAGGCAATATGATAGCCCTGGGCCTCAAATGCCTGATGGGGAAAGTCCTTGTCCTGGACCTTGGTCTCTTGGAGGCAGAGGATATCCGGTTCCTCTTTCGCCAGCCAGTTCGTCACCGCAGGCAAGCGCGCCCGGACGGAATTGGCGTTGAAGGTCGCGAACTTGAAAGTCTTCATGAAAATCTTCCTCCCCTTATGAACGCAAACGCGCCAGGTCTAATGCAAACCAACTCTGTCCGATCTCCTGCGTGATATGGCCCTCTGCCTGTGACTGCATTGCGGGCGAGTCGATGCATCAGGACGGCCTTTTTCTGATAAACCGCGACCCAAGGGAAACGGCAAGATAGACTGCACCGGCCAAAAGGATGGTCGTGGCACCGGCCGGCAGATCAGGACCGTAGCTGAGGGTGAGTCCCGCGGTGGTAAAGAGGGCGGTGAAAAGGATCGCCAGGGCCATCATTTGCCACAACCTCTTGGAAAAATGCCCGGCCACGGCCACAGGCAGGGTCAGGAGGGCAATCACCATGACAATCCCGACGATCGTGACCAGCAGCACCACGGTGAGGGCGGTCAAACAGAGGAGCAGGAGGTAGTAAAACTCCACATGAATGCCGCGAATACGCGCGAATTCCTCATCAAAACAGACCGCCAGCAACTGGTTGTAAAAAAGGAGCCCGACCACCACGATCAAGGCATCCAGCCCGGCGATCAGCCACAGGTCCTCGACGGAAACCATCAGGATATTGCCGAAGAGATAACTCATCAGGTCTTCATTGTAACCCGGTGTCTTGAAGATGAAGAGGATTCCGAGGGCCATACCGATGGCCCACACGGCACCGATGACCGTATCTTCCCTCTGTTTCGCCCCCAGACTCACCAAGCCGATGATGATCGCCGACGCAAGAGCAGCCGCCACGGCCCCGTAAATGGGATGGAGCCAGTCCCATTGATGGACAGACTCCAGATACCTGGCCGCGCCCATACCTCCGAGAACACTGTGGGCAATGGCCCCTGCGATATAGGTAATCCTCCTTGTCACGACATAGCTCCCGATAATGCCGCAGGCAACGCTTGCCAGCACGCCCGTAAGGAGTGCATATTGAAGGAAGGTCTGTCGCTGTAAATCGAACACAAACTCACTCATGATTATTCCCTGGAATTTCTTTAAAAACACGGCACAGTAAAAAACTCGTAACTGTTTGGCTTTTTGACCGAATGGACTTTTACAAGGCCGTCACTTATGGTTATGATTTCTGTCGGCCAGCGTATCGTGTCGCACCATATGCATGTCGCACCCGTACATTTCGTTGATCATTTCCCCGGTAATTTCGCTCGTGGGATGAACAACCACGCGTCGGTTCACACAGGCCACACCCTTGACATAATGAGAGACAAAACCCATGTCATGGGTTACCAGTGCAACGGTCATCTTTTCATTGAGCAGGCTCAGGAGTTCGTAAAATTCGGTTTCCACCACGGCGTCCACATTGGCCGTGGGCTCATCGAGAAGGAGAATTTCCGGGTCACTCACCAGTGCCCGGGCAATCAGCACACGCTGGCGCTGCCCTCCTGAAAGCTCTGAAAAGGAACGGTTGGAAATGTCATAGAGTTCCACCCTTTCCAGGGCCTCTCTTGCGGCCTTTCTGTCGGCTCGCCGAAAAAACCCATACCTCCTGCCATCACCACCCAGCCTCCCCATCAGGACGACATCCATGACGCTCACCGGAAAAAGGATATCAAGTGCGGCATGCTGGGGCATGTAACCCATGCGGGAACGGGTCTTTACCGGCGGTTTCCCGAACACCAGGATGGTCCCTTTGGTGGGCTTGAGCAGGCCCAGGATGAGTTTGAGCAGGGTTGTCTTTCCCCCTGCATTCGGCCCGACGATACAGAGAAAATCCCGTGCGTAAACAGTCAGGCTGGCATTCTCGAGAACCGAACAGCCATTATAGGCAAAGCAGACATTTTCCAACTGAATGACCGGCTCTTTATTCAACAAATTCATTTTTTCAACCATAAAAACAAACGTTTGTCTAATGTTACAGATAACCTTACGGCATTAATCATGGCGCGCCTTTTTAAGGGCTTCGGCCATTTCTTTCAGACTCTTCAAGTAATCCCGGGGGAGAGGATTTATAGGTATCACCGCTCCGCCGATAGCTTTTGCAATGACCTCTGCGTTCCCCTTGGCATATTGAGGTTGCAAAAAAATCACCCGCACCCCGTCTTTTTTGGCCCTGTCGATCAGCCTCGAGAGTTGTTTCGGGCTCGGTTCCTTGCCCTCCATCTCCACGGCAATCTGGAAAAGGCCGTAAGACTCTCCAAAGTACCCAAAGGCCGGGTGATAGACGTAAAACCGACTGCCCTTAAGAGGCGAAAGGATCTTTGAGATCTGTTCGTCGACAAGGTCGAGATCCGCAACAAAGCCCTTGAGATTTTCCTCAAAGGCATCGGCATACTGAGGGGCCAGGCGGCTCAGGGCATCACAGATGTTAGCGGCCTGAATCTTCACCCGTTTGGGATCGAGCCAGATA
>CAYNYM010000077.1:8155-10135 GCA_964401325.1 uncultured Desulfobacteraceae bacterium
TGAGGATCCGGCACCTGCTTTCCCCCTGAATCCTTAAAATGGCGTAACACCACCCCCTGCCGGGTATCCACGATTTGAAGGGTCTTATGGGTTCCTGCGATTTTTTCGATAAACCCCTTTTCAAAGGGTGTTCCGATACGAAAATAGGCCTGCGCCCTCCCCAACCTGGCCATCTGTTTTGGTGTGGGTTCATACGTGGCAGGAGACCTGCCGGGCCCAACCAGGACCTCGACATCGACGTAAGGCCCTCCAACCCGTTCCACAAAATAGGCCTGAGGCAGGATACTCACAAAGGTCTTGATGCGACCGGATCCCGCCGTGGCAATCTCCCCCAATAAGAGGAAAGGTAAGACAAGGCCCCAGAGGGCCCACCCTCTTCCCATCACGCACCTCCAAGGAAACAGATTATTCACCGATGCAGGGAAAAGTGATCCTTGTCCCCGCTTGTCTGTCTCATGCCTGCGTGCAGAACAGGACTCTCTCATCACACTCTTTGCAACGTTTCACGCTATGATGGCGTGCGAAGTCATCCCAGTGGCGTTTCTGGTTCGGCGTGAGGATGCCGCTTCCGTTGCAGAGGGGACAGACGCCTCCTGCTGCGGCTAATATGGCCTGCCGGATGAATTCGGAACGATTCGGAATATCTTTCATGATCTCCCTCAAATCCTCATCCACTTTAAAGGTAATAATATCCTGTTTTCTCTTCATGCGTCCGAGGCCCTTTCTTGTGCAAGATTTTATTACTTTGTAATAAAATATTACCATGTATTACCTCCTTGTCAAGCCTTCCTTTCCGGGCCCAACGATTCCGGGGAATCACCACCAGGGCATCGGACGGCAGTCGAAGATCCACTTTTGAAAGAAGGTCGAGACGCGGCACCTTGATTTCAGTCACCGGGAACTATACACCGCAAGAAGATACGAACGCCCGCCCGCCGGGGGAAGCCCTTCCGCGATGCGCGGGACACAATGATGCCGTGATGGTGGATCAAGATATGACGTTATGACTTGACATTGCATCATTAAAACATAAAATTATTAGATTTGGATAATTTTACGCCGAAGAACGGATCCCACGACTTACGGGTGAACATGCGAAGGTGTTTTGACGTGAGGAAAGTGTTAACGGAGGTAGACTGATCTTATTATGCCAAATTCGATCATCACGGGTACCGGCAGCTATATCCCAACCTTAAAGGTACCAAACGAGCAATTTCTCGGGCATCATTTTTATGATGCCGATGGGACAAGACTCTCGAGTTCAAATGCTGATATCATAAAAAAATTCAGTGAAATTACCTGCATCAATGAGAGGCGATATGTAGATGACAATCTTAACACATCTGATATTGCTTTTCTTGCAGCAACACAGGCACTGGATGGTGTGGACAAGGAAAGCCTGGATTACATCCTGGTGGCTCATAATTTCGGGGAGGTCAGACCGGATAATATAAGATTTGATATGATTCCGACTCTCGCCTCCAGGGTGAAACACAAATTGAGGATAGAAAACCCTTATACCGTTGCCTATGATCTCCCCTTCGGCTGCCCCGGCTGGCTTCAAGGGATGATCAACGCCGACTATTATATCAAGTCCGGTGATGCCAAGAGGATACTTGTTATCGGTGCGGAAACGCTGTCAAGGGTCGCGGACCCCCATGATAGAGACAGCATGATATATTCGGATGGCGCCGGGGCCGCTCTGGTTGAATCGACAGATCAGGACGTCGGAATTCTGTCCCATGTCACAAGATCCGATACTTTCAAGGAAGCCTATATGCTGAGACTCGGGGAATCCTATAATCCTCATCGTGACGGCAATGAACTGTTTTTGAAGATGCAAGGTCACGAGGTTTACAAATATGCGGTTAAAAGGGTCCCTGAAGTTGCCAAGCAAAGCCTTGACAAGGCCGGTTTAACCCTGGGCGATGTCAAGAAGGTCTTGATACACCAGGCCAATGAAAAGATGGATGAAGCCAT
>CAYNYM010000078.1:0-10099 GCA_964401325.1 uncultured Desulfobacteraceae bacterium
CTGAGGGGTTCTGGCTTCTGAGTTCAGGGATTCAGGGGCTTGCCTTCCCCCTTGAGGCGGATAACCCCCGGCCGGGTTCAGGGGTGAAAAGATGATCGGGATTAAAATGTCCGGGGTCGCGTCTCAGGCCTTTAGGCTTGACAAATTCATGATTATATGAAATTTGAAATTTCTTGCTCGTATCAAGATGACCGGGACGGTCTATTGAAAACCACGTCTTTTCAACCACACTGCAGCACCCTTTCCTCGGGATACGCAATGTATGACCGCGGTATTTCATCCAAGATTTCCCTAATACGCACCCGGCTTCGAACTTACCCGCAGGGACAAGCATCTTTGATTCAATTTTAAAGAAGCACTTTCTTATCAACATCTATCAAAGGAGGGTGTGACATGGCAGGACCATTCACGATCAAGGATTCTAAGAGAAAGAACAGGGTATTGGGATTTACGGCACTGACCCTGGTATTGGCACTTGTCGGCGTCCCGGCCCTGGCCGGAGAAATAAAGATCGGGAGCCTTCTTCCCATGAGCGGCGATCTGGCCGCCTACGGTAAGTGCGTTCAGCAGGGGGTCAATCTTGCCGTGAAACACATCAATGCGGCAGGCGGCCCTCTGGGTATGAAATTGAAAGTCGTTTTCCGGGATTCCCAGACGGATCCTACCGCCCTGAGGGATTCGGCGGAAAAACTGGTCAATGTGGACAAGGTGCCGGGCATTGTCGGTCCCATGATCCGATCGGATGTGGCGACCCCCGTGACGGCTCCGAACCATGTCGTCCTGATCTCTCCCTCCAATACCCCCACCTGGGTCAGCACCCTGAAGGATAATGACTTTACCTTCAGGACCACTTCTTCCGACGGGATTCAGGGCAAGGTCCTGGGTCAACTGGCCTGGGAGAGGGGTTACAAAAAGGCGGCGATTCTCTATATCAATGACCCCTACGGTGGCGGTTTGGCGGAATCCTGCAAGGAATGGTTTGAAAAGAGCGGAGGGAAGGTGCTCGGAAAGGCCTCCTATGATCCGGGAAAGGCCTCTTACAAGATGCAGCTCAAGGAACTGGCCAAGGGCGACCCGAATGTCCTGATCTTGATCGGCTACCCCGAGAGCGGGACCGTCATCATCCGGCAGGCCATCTCAGACGGCCTTTTCGATCAGTTCATCTTTCCGGACGGCATGCAGTCCCAGCAGATCATCGATTCGGTAGGCGGAAAGTATCTCGAGGGCATGCACGGCACCGGGCCCGGAGCGGCGGAAAACCCCTCTTACAAGACCTATATGGCCGAATTCCAGAAGGAATACGGAGCCAAACCGGCCACGGCCTACAGCGAGAACGCCTATGACGGTGTCGTGGTCATTGCCCTCGCCATTGCGGCCGCCGGTACGGATGCCTTCCAGGCCGATCCGGGAATGGCGGTTCGGGACCATTTGAGAATGGCCGCCAATCCCCCAGGAGAGAAGATCAATGCCGGGGTGGACGGGTTCAAGAAGGCCTTCCAACTCCTTTCAGAGGGGAAGGCGATCGATTACGAGGGGGCCGCCGGTTCCATCGACTTTGATAAATTCGGAGATACCATCACCCCGATTCTCATCTGGAAGATTGAGAACAGGGAGATCGTTCCCGTCAGATCGGTCATCCCTGAATAAAAGACTTATCGGCCCGGGTCCCCTGCCCGGGCTGATTTTTGATCACCTAAACGGGCAACTTTAATATGCTGAGATTAGAGAAGGTCAACAAGCGCTTCGGCGGCGTGCAGGCTATCTACGACTGCAGCCTCGAGGTGGAACAGGGTCGCATTACGGGCCTGATCGGACCCAACGGTGCGGGCAAGACCACCCTGTTCAATATGATTACCGGATTTCAAAAACCCGATTCCGGTCGTATTTTTTTCAAAAACGAGGATGTCACGGGATTTCAGCCCCATCGACTTTTTCACCGGGGCCTCTTCCGCACCTTTCAGATCACCAAGGAATACAAGGAAATGACGGTGCTCGAAAACCTCCTCCTCATCCCCGGGAACCAGGTGGGGGAAAAACTCTGGAACGCCTGGATCAAGGGCCGAGCCATCAGGGAGCAGGAAAAACAGAACATCGAAAAGGCCATGGAGGTACTCGAGTTTCTTGAAATGGGCACCAAGAAGGACATGCCTGCCAAGTATCTGCCGGGCGGGGAGAAGAAGCTGCTGGATCTGGGCCGTATGATGATGGTGGATCTTGACATGGTCCTGCTGGACGAGCCGGTCGCCGGGGTTCCCCCTTCCTTACAGAACAAGGTCCTGGACTATGTGCGACGCCTTTCCCTTGAAAAGGGATTGACCCTCTTTGTGGTGGAACACGACATGAATGTGATCATGAATCTATGCGACCCTATTATCGTCATGACGGAAGGTACGGTCCTGACCCAGGGGTCTCCTGATGAGGTCCGCTCGGACGAGCGCGTGATTCAGGCCTATCTGGGAGAAGACCGCAGGGAGGTGTCGGCCCCATGAGTCTGTTGGAGATCAAGAACGTAACGGCCGGCTACGGGGTACAGGACATCCTCTTCGATATTTCCCTGACCGTTGCCGAGGGGGAAACCGTGGCCGTTATCGGACCGAACGGGGCCGGGAAGACGACCCTTCTGCGGACCATTGTCGGGTTTCTTCGACCCAGGGCGGGAGATATTACGTTCAAGGGACGTTGCCTTCCGGGCATGGAACCCGAACACGTTGTGCGCCTGGGAATGGGCTGGGTCCCCCAGGAAGAAAACATCTTTCCCTCCCTGACAGTGGCCGAAAACCTGGATATGGGGGCCTATATCCTGAAGGGGGACTACCGCGACAAGATCGAGGAGATCTACGAGATCTTTCCCGTGCTCAAAGAGCGCACGAAACAGGCGGCAGGGAGCCTCTCGGGAGGCCAGCGTCAAATGCTGGCCGTGGCACGAGGGCTGATTCTCCAACCCGACCTCCTGCTCCTCGACGAACCCACGGCCGGACTGGCCCCCAATCTTGTCCACATGATGCTCGATAAAATCAGCGAGATCACCCATCGCCTTCAGCGAGCCGTCCTCCTGGTCACCCAGACCATCGACGCGCTCAGACTCTGTCAGCGGGGATATTTACTTTCGGCAGGCAAGATCCTCTATGCCGATTCCACGGACCAACTGCTCGGCAGTGCGGAGGTGCGGGAACTCTATTTCGGCGGGTCTGCCTCCTTATCGGCTTAGGTTAAGACATATGCTGGATTTACTTTTCAGTGGGATTACTTACGGCAGCATTATAGCCCTCGGAGCGATCGGGCTGACGCTGATTTCATCCATTCTGAATTTTTTCAATTTTGCTTACGGGGATCTGTTCAGTCTGGGGGCCTTCATCACCTTTCTCTTTCTGGGACTCCTGGGAGACTGGGGGACCTTTCTGGGGCTCTCCTTCGGATGGAGCCTGGTGGCCTCCGCGCTCCTGTCCATTGTCGTGATGCTGGTGGTCACCCTCCTGATCGATCGATTCTACTTCAAACCCCTGCGAGGTCTGGGAGTCACCCCACTTTTCATGGCCCTTGCCTCCCTCGGGCTTTCTTTCATCATCCGCGCCATCATCAATATCGCCTGGGGCCCGGAGGTTCGCTACTACAGCTCGGCCATTCAAATCGCAAAGAAACTCCCCTTGGGGATTCGGGTCAAGCCCGACGATTTCTTCATCGTGATCACCACATTCGCCCTGGTTTTCCTGGTCTATCTTTTCTTGAAAAAGACCCGAATCGGAAAGGCCATGCGGGCCATGTCCGACAACCCCGTGCTCTCCAGGGCCTCCGGGGTGGAAACCGGCAGGGTGATCATGTGGACCTGGATCATTGCAGGCACCCTGATCACGGTGGCCGGGACCCTTTACGGCATACAGGTGCAACTTCGTCCCATCATGGGCTGGCACTTCCTGATCCCCCTCTTTGTGGCGGTCATCATGGGGGGGGTGGGCAGTTTCTGGGGTGCCCTGGTCGGGGGCATGGTGATCGGAATCTCCGAAGAAATGATTACGGGAGTGATGCAGAACCTCTTATACGCCATGCAGATCGATGCGGACATGTCGGTCTACAAGCCGGCTGTGGCCTTCGTGCTGGTGGTGATTATTCTGCTTTTCAGACCCCACGGAATATTTGGAACAAAGGAACGCGGAGCATGATCACATATTTTGTCTCATTCTTGATCATCGGGAGCATCTACGCCATGGCGGCCCTGGCCCTGAACCTTCAATGGGGTTTCACCGGCCTCATGAATTTCGGCCTCGGGGCCTTTTACATGCTCGGGGGCTATACCTCGGCGATCCTGACCTGCCCGGAAACCACAGAGCATTTGGGCGGATTCGGGCTTCCTGTATTTGCAGGTTTCATCGGCGCGGCCCTGGTGCCGGGTCTTGTGGCCTTCCTGATCGGATTTCCCGCCCTGAAACTCAGGGGCGGCACCTTCGCCATCGCCCTCCTTGCCATCCATGAGACCCTTCTCCTGGTCGTTCGAAACGAATCCTGGCTGACCAACGGCGTCTGGGGCATCCGGAACATTCCCCGACCCTTCTTCGATATCGTAAACCCCAAACACTACGGCTACGTGTACCTGATCATTGCGGTCGGTCTGCTTCTGCTCATCTATCTGGCCATCTCCATGGCCGTGCGGTCGCCCTGGGGACGCGTGCTTCGGGGCATCGGAGAGGACGAAGAACTCACCTCCATGTCTGGGAAGAACTGCTGGCATTACAAGATGCAGTCCTTTGTATTCGGATCCATGGTCATGGGGCTTGCCGGAGCGACCTATGTGCACTATACCGGCTTTGTCAGCCCCCAGGTCTTCAACCCCATGATGGCCACCTTCATCGTCTGGCTCATGGTCATGGTGGGTGGAACGGGCAACAATAAGGGCGTGATTGCCGGGGCCTTCCTGGTGTGGGCCATCTGGGTGGGGAGCGATTTTCTGACGGACTTTGTCCCGGCGGCGGTTGCGACCCGGATCGGCTTCATTCGCATGCTCTTCGTAGGGCTCATCCTCGGGGTAACGGTCCTGACACGGCCCCAGGGAATTTTGAACCCCAGGAAGGAACTCGGCTAAACCGTATCCGGCTGATTTCCGTAAAGATAGATCGATCGACGAAGAGGCCCGTCGAACAACCCTGAACCCTGAGAAACTATATCTTTGTAAGGAGAAAGACCCATGCAAATCATTTCGAGAAAGGACGTCATCTATCAATTCAGCCCTGAAAACAAGCCGATCACAACCGTAGAGCCCGGCGAAACGTTTCTCGTCCAGACCGATGACTGCTTCGGAAGCCAGCTCACCGACGCAACGGACCTCATCACGGAGATCGATTTTTCCAAGGTCAATCCGGCCACGGGCCCCATCGAGGTCAAGGGTGCGCAGCCGGGAGACCTTCTGGCCGTTGATATCCTGGATCTTCAGGTCGGGCCCAAGGGATTTATGGTCGCCATCCCTGAAGAAGGGGGCTTCGGCGATGTGATCGAGGAACCCGCCACAAAGATGATACCGGTCCGGGACGACCGATTCTGGTTCACACCGGATCTGGGATTCCCGATCCATCCCATGATCGGCGTGATCGGCGTGGCACCGGCCGAGGGAGAGGTATCCTGCGGCGAAATCGGGGACCACGGCGGCAACATGGACGCCAAGATCATCTGTAAGGGAGCCAGGGTCTACTTCCTCGTACAGAAAGACGGGGCCATGCTGGCCATGGGCGATGCCCATGCCGGGATGGGAGACGGAGAATCCGTGGTCTGCGGCGTCGAGATCACGGCGGAGGTCACGGTCAGGGTGAACCTGATCAAATCACCGGCCTTCAGGCCCCGAAGGCCCGTCGTGGAACTGGATGACAAATTCATTGCCATCGCTCACGGACCGTCACTGGATGAGGCCGCTATCACCGCCCTTCATGACATGCTGGAGCTCATTCATTTCAAGACGACAATGCCCAGGGCGGAAATCGCCATGTTGATCAGTGCCGTGGGAGACCTGAAGGTCTGTCAGATCGTGGACCCACAGAAAACGGCCCGGGTGGAAATGCCCGTATCTGTTCTGAATCATTCGGAAGGGCCGCTTTTCTCTTAACCCCCAGTTGCTTGACCAACGCGGGATAAGTGAAAGTGTTTATGCTCGATGTTAAAAAGCCGGGCCCGGAGGGCCCGGCTTTGGGCTAACCCCTAAGGGGTGTTATACTATTTAAAGTTCAAGACTCCCGGAGTGTTGGAGTAGAGGAATTTTTTCTGTTCGGGCACGATGGAAAAAACACTTTTCACTCCCTGAAACATGGTATGTCTTGAATAATGCCGTTGTAAAGTTCATGAAAGTGTCCGAAGCAACCATCAATATTCTTCCTTCCGGGGGACTGGTCGTGCCCCTCGTAAAAGAACCGTTATCCTGGACGCCATAGGGCGAAGTCCCCGGTCCTCAACCAAAAAAATAGAGATTGCAATATATCCTTACTGAGGCATAATATCTTCTCCCAATCAAACAGGGATCTTCTATGGTGCGGATATGAACCGATCCGGCACCCCCATGAGCCTAAGCGAAGTTGTCAATGATCATGCACGTACCTTTTACCGGCGAACTGGCGGCCCTCGGGGCGGCTTTTTTTTGGGCGACAGCTTCCGTTCTCTTCCGAAGAATCGGGGCTCAAATTCCCCCCATGGTCCTGAATTTTCTCAAGGGCGTCGTGGCCCTTTCCCTTCTCATCCCCACGGTGGCCCTTAGAGGGGAGATCCTGGGCCCCATACACCCCATGGGACTGGGCCTTCTTCTGCTGAGCGGCATGGTCGGAATCGGTTTGGGTGACACGGCCTTTTTCGCGTCCCTGAACAGATTGGGAGAACGCCGAACGGTTCTGATCGTTGAAACCCTCGCGCCCCCTCTTGCGGTCATCATGGCATGGGTTGCACTCCATGAAATCCTGCCGCCTCTGGGTTTTGCCGGGATTGCCCTGACCGTGATTGGTGTCGGATGGGTGGTTGCGGAACGCGCATGCGGTTCTGAACCCGGTAGTCGACAACTCAAAACCGGGATTCATCTGGGTCTCACGGCCGCTCTGTTCCAGGCGTTAGGAGCGGTTCTTTCACGGGGAGCACTCGTGAATTTCGATATCAGTCCCCTGCGAAGCACCCTAATTCGCCTTATCGGAGGCACACTCGTGCTCCTTTTATGGATTCCCCTCCGGGGCCAGTCGTTCTTTCCCGGAGGCCTCCGATCCGGCAGAGTCTGGGTGCTCGTTGTGGCGGCCACTTTTCTCGGCACCTACCTGGGGCTTCTTCTCCAGCAGGTCGCATTCAAGTTCACGAGTGCGGGCATTGCCCAGACCCTGCTGGGGACCAGTGCCCTTTTTGTACTGCCTTTTGTATTCTTCATGGGGGAAAAGGTCACCTCCCGGGCCCTGATGGGAGCAGTGCTGGCGGTCTGCGGCGTCAGCCTTTTATTCGGCTTAAAGTAAAGAGGAGTCACCTATGAAATATGTCAAAGAACCCACCTACAAAAAATATATTACGGGCGAATTAAGGCGATTCGATGACCGCAACACCGGTTTCAGCAGAGGCCATGTCGAAGGGAACAAGTACACGGTCATGCACGAGAAAAGCATTAAAAATATATTAAAAGCCCCTGCAGGGCAGAGCATTCTGGATCATGCCACATGGGTAGCCGGTGCCACCGTGGACTATGTGGTAAGGCGAAACATTCTGGGCAGGGAAACGACGCCCCTGTACAACACGGACTACAGGTTGAAAGACCCGGACCCGGCGGCCGTGACAAGAACCATCAAGGAGACGGCACGCTGGATCGGGGCCGACATGGTGGGAATAGCGAAGGTCAACCCCCTGTGGATTTATACCCACTGGGGACATCAAAACGTCCGGTATTCGGAGGCCGCGGAGGTGGGCGATCCCATTGAACTTCCGCCCGAGTATGACAGGGTCATCGTCATGATTCACGAAATGGACTATGAGGTCATGCAGCGCTCGCCGGCCGTTGAATATGAAACGGATATCGCCTATTCCAAAGGGGCCTGGTGCACGGCCTCTCTTGCCACCTACATCGCCGAACTCGGCTACAAGGCCATTCCCGCCGTCAACGAAATCGGCATCAATGTGGCGATGGCCGTGGATGCGGGTCTCGGTGAAATGGGGCGACACGGGCAGCTCATCACCCGCGATTACGGCCCCAGGGTGCGCATCAGCAAGGTCTTCACCAACCTCCCGCTCATCCCCGATCAACCCATCGATATCGGGGTTCAAAAATTCTGTGAAAAATGCGCCATCTGTGCCAAGTACTGCCCCAGTGACGCCCTGATGAAAGGCGAGCGCACGGACAAGGCCTGGGATCAGTCCAATGTACCGGGCATGCTGAAATGGCCGATCCATGTCATGAGGTGTCTGGACTGGTGGGCAAAAAACGGCAACCACTGTTCCATCTGCATCCGGGTCTGCCCCTGGAACAAGCCCAACAACCTGGTCCACAAAATAGTGAGAAGCGTCGCGGAGCGGGGTCTTATGACTCGCCTGGTCGTGAAGATGGACCAGGCCCTCGGGTACGGGAAAAAGGTCATCAAAGACCCTTATATCAAAGACCCTTCTGTCGAAAAGATAGAGTAAAGAATCCGGGGGTCGATCATCCCTTCCCTTGATCGGCGCAGGCGGGGACGAGGTGCTCCAGAAAGACCCAGGCATCGGATGATCCCGCTAAGCCTTTCTTGGCCGCCGTTCTGTCTCCCTCAGGCATATTTTTTACCGACTTAAGGATGAAAATCAGCTGACGGCGTGGCAGGCCACTTGACGGCCTCCGGCCGTCTCTTTCATTTCAGGGGCTGTTCTTTTGCAAATCTCTTCCGCCTGAGGGCACCGCGTATGGAAACTGCAGCCCGCAGGGGGATCCGCCGGGTTTGGGATATCCCCTGTCAGGATCTGCCTCTTCGTCCTCTCTTTGGGCGTCGGAACGGGAATGGCAGAAAGAAGGGCCCTGGTATAGGGGTGAAGAGGATCCCGGTACAGAATTTTTGCCGGAGCCATTTCAACGATCTTTCCCAGATACATGATCGCCACGCGTTCGGCGATGTGCTCCACCACGGCAAGATCGTGGGAAATGAAGAGATAAGACAGATCGAGTTCGTCCTGAAGGCGCACCAGAAGATTGATGATTTGGGCCTGAATGGAGACGTCAAGAGCAGAGACCGGTTCGTCCGCAACAATGAGTTTGGGGTTCAAAGTCAAGACGCGGGCAATACCTATCCTTTGTCTCTGACCGCCGCTGAATTCATGGGGAAAACGTCGCATGTAGTCGGTCTCGAGTCCGACTTGTTCCAGGACCTCCGCGACCCTTTCATGCCTTTCCCTTTTATGTCCGATGCCATGAATCAGCAGGGGTTCTTCGACGATCTCTCTCACACTCATGCGGGGGTTGAGGGAAGCAAAAGGATCCTGAAAGACCATTTGGGCGGAACGACGAAATTGCTTCAGACGTCTGTTCGCAAAGGTCGCGACATTCTCTCCTTCAAAACGTATGTCTCCCGAAGTCGGATCGATCAACCGGAGGACCGCCCTGCCGGTGGTCGTTTTTCCGCAACCGGATTCACCGACCAGCCCCAGGGTTTCTCCCTTCTCCAGGCTGAAACTCACGCCGTTCACGGCGTAAACCATTTGACCCTTGCCGGCGAGACCTTTCTTCTTCAAGGGAAAGAATTTCGTCAGGTTTTCGACTTCCAGGAGATCGGCCATTTTTCCTCAATTGAAACAGGAAACCAGGTGTCCTTTTTCCACCTCTCTCAGCCTGGGCCTCACGGTACGGCAACGCTTAGCGGCAAATGGACACCGTTCCATGAATTTACAGCCCTGGATGACCCGGTAGGGGGCCGGTACCACGCCTTTTATTTCCCTTAGGAATTTTTCGTTGCGACCGAGGACGGGCAAGGACTGCATCAGGGCGATGGTGTAAGGATGTCGCGGCCTCGTATAGATGGTCTCTACATCCGCCTCCTCCACCTTTTCCCCCGCATACATGACAACCACCCTCTGGGCCACATTGGCCACGATACCCAGGTCATGGGTGATCAGCACCATAGCCATTCCCATCTCTTTTTTCAGA
>CAYNYM010000079.1:0-10091 GCA_964401325.1 uncultured Desulfobacteraceae bacterium
CGCCCTGGGCCTGGCCGCCGAATACCCTTTTCATTACGCGTTTCGCCTGTATCATAATCTCACCCCGAAGCTCCAGTGAATTTTACACTATATGCAATGGATCATCCATACAGGATAAAAACTTCAAGTCAAGATGATGCTTGTATTATGATTTTTTATTGGAATCTGTCCTTCATCCATTGATATTCTATCTTGATTTGCTATCGTTTATAGGGAGTTTGTCATGGATAAAAGAAATGTGCGGAAAATTCAAAAAATCGATGTTCCATCGCTCATCGAACGTACGAAGAGATTTTTAGAAAAGTGCTACAACAAAAACCTTCTTGGTAGTGATTTCATTGATGCCATGGGTGAGTGCAAAGAAAAAGAGAGGTTCACCCGACTCCTCGAGATATGCGGGTATGTTGATGACCCGGATGGATTCTTCTCAGAGATCACCCGGAAGGTACGCATGCTCAGGGCCGGCGATGATATCCTCATCGAATTTTGTGGAGTAAAGATTCCATATCTCTTTTTATCGGAAATCATGGTTGTCGTCTCTCCAGGCGAGGGGCTGATCACGATACGGGACGTCGCTCAACTTGAGAAGGTGACAAAAATCGAAGTGCCGATGGATAAGCGCAAAGAGATGCAGGAAGTGATTGACACTTATCCGGTCAGATTCTCAAAGCACGCGCTGAGACAGATGCGTCTCTCAAAAGATATCGCTTTCCAGTACATGCCTTTTGTAGATGAACTCGACCCGGAAGGTCTTATCAATACCTGGGTCGGCCAATTTCATAAGGGGCTTCTTGAGAGGATGTACCTGAATCGACCGATATTTGTGCTCAATATGTCATGTCCGGTCTATTGCCGTTTCTGTTTTCGCAAGCACAAGAGCTGCAGGGACCAGCCGGCTCCCGCTGTTAAGGATGTACGTGAAGCCATAAGATATATCGCGACCCATCAGGAGATCAAGGAGGTGGTGCTTACAGGGGGCGATGTCTTTATGAACAAGTTGACGCTTGTCGCGGCCATCGAAGGCCTGAAAATCATTCCTCATCTCCAGACACTGAGGATAGCCACAAGGAACTTATCCTATTATCCGGATATGTTCTATAAGAACGATGGCTGGTGGATGACTTTTCTCCTGGAGAAAAACGCTGAACTTAGAGGCATGGGGAAAAGAATCGAGATTGCGACACATTTTATTTTTCCCGAGGAAGTGTCTTCTAGAAGCCTTGAACTTGTCCAGAGATTTGTCCAGGCGGGCATTCCAGTCTATGTGCAGACGCCTTACCTCAAGGGTTGCACTGGTGCAGGGTTGATCCGGCTCTATTCTCTTCTTCGCTCCGCCGGAGCGGAGATGCACTACATATATATTCCCTGTAGCGCCATTCAGGGAAACAAGCGGTATTGGGCCCCACTCTCCGAAGGGGTATCCGTCGCATCCGCCCTGCGCGCGGGCCTTTCAGACAGGGCGATACCCAGGATATGCGTGGCGACACCTATTGGCAAGATTGATATGGGCACAAGCGGCTGGCCTGTTGAACCTGGAACCCAAAAAGGGCGCATCTGGATCCGTACTCCTTATTCCGTTGAATATCTTGAACGTTTCTGTGAAAAACTGGAAATGAATAACTGTCGGCTGAATGATGAGGGCACGCTTGATTATCATCATATGGTCCCGAAAGGGATTGGGGATGAGGGGTTATATCATGGAGCGAGAAAACCTCTGGAGGTCAAGCTTGAGCCACTGGTTGATATGCGTGAAGTCCTGAGTGATCTGCAGGACGGTGTTTTGTCTGACCAGAGAGACCTGTCCGGAATTGTGCAAACCGGAATAAAGTGCTGTGCCAGAAAGCATATGACACAAGTCGAGATTGACATTCTGGGAGAAGGGCTTTCTGAAGCGCTGGCGTATGTTTTCGAAGATGAACGCATAACTGATGTGGTTTTGTCCGCGAAAGATGGCTGTATCGGCGCGCTGGATAAGTGCGAAGAGGTCGCAAAAAAACTCAAGGCCATAAAACACGTGACCGCCCTGAGGCTTCGTGAGTATCTTTTCACATACAGAACGGAATCTTTCACTGAGGATGTCATTGAAAGGTTGTCGAAGATGTCCGTGTTTTCCATATCAGACCCATTGCGCGTGGAGATTGAGACACAGTTTCTGCATATGTCTGAGTTCTGCGATAATCACAAGATATTGACTGATCTGTTACGCAGGAAGGGGATAACTGTATATGCCAATTCGCAGCTGCTTTTTGGCGTTAATGATTTTCTCGATGGGATGCAGAAGATATCTTATCAGTGCAGGGAGAAAGATATCGAGTTCCATCATGTGTATGTATGCGGATGCGGTCTACAGGATAAGTGGAACAAAGAAAGGATAGATGCCGGGCATGTGCTGGATATCGCGACATTCCTTCGCAGGCATGGAAGCGGCAGGGAAATTCCGCGTATTGTGCTTAGAACTTTTCTGGGGGTGCTGGATTTCAACTTGACTTCAAGGTTTGTGAAAAAAGGGGATGGTGTCTGTCTTTGGGCTCTCCCGTTTGACAAAGGCCATTTCAGTTCCATGGATAAGGGATTTTCGTGGCCTGATGGTGTGGAGGAAAAAGATGGGCATCCTCTGATATCCTTTAAAAGCATGGTTTTTTCGGATGAATTTCTTTTAAGGTGATCCGTGGTGACCAAATCTCATGAGATCAGCACAGCACTTCTGGGTATGAGAAAGGTGGCGCCGGTGTTTTTTAAGAAAGCGGTCTCCATGGATTTCTCTTCAGCCAATGCCTCGCTCGAGAGAGTGGACATCGCGGACACTCAGGCATTTTCCAGGTGGGTGGTGGATTTTTTGGAAGACAATGGCTGTGATGCCGGTATCGGGGGATATCTTGAGGACCGGATGATCTATCGCAGAAGCCCCCTCTTCAAAGGAAGGACTATCCATCTGGGAGTGGATGTCTGGGTGCCGGCTGGAACCGATGTGCGCTCGCCGCTTGATGGCAGGGTGGAAAGTTTTCGCTATAATGGTGATTTTGGAGACTATGGCACGACGATTATACTGGAGCATGAAGTGGGGAGCATTCGGTTCTGGACATTGTACGGGCATCTTAACAGGAAGTCTATCTGTGGTAAGCAAGAGGGATTGGATGTGAAGGCGGGAGAATGTTTCGCGAAAGTCGGAGACATGACGGAGAACGGAACCTGGCCGCCCCATCTTCATTTTCAGGTGACAGGTGACCTGGGTGGCTATGTGGGAGATTTTCCAGGAGTATGCGCGCCGGTTGACACAGAGAGATTCATGGAGATATGTCCTGATCCCATGATATTTTTTCCTTCTCGGAGTATGTGAAGATTTTCCCGGACAAAAGATATGGGGGTGGGCCCGGCCTGAATACGACAGCTCCCCGGGCGTTGAACCCGACAAGGGATTAGGGGCAGATGCCATCACGGTTGAAGGGGACCGTACGGGTGCGGACCCTCCTTTTCGATTAATCAAAAATGACTTCTTTCAGGAACCCTTTCTTCTTCGTCTTCTCCAATCCCATTGAAGGTGATCCATAGTATCTTCCGGGAGCGCTGGTAGCAGGCAATCGGGTTTTCCATATTTTTCATGAACCCGGCCTCGTTGAGCAGAACTCCTTCCCATGAATAGAATTGAGTTTGGTAGAGGTGGTCGTCGGGACGGGGATTTGCACGGCTGAACAGTACCATGATGAAGTCCCGGTCCGCGAACACCCAATTTACCAGTGAGTGGGCCCAGTGTGCCACACTTTGGTGGCCTTGGGGCAATCGGTGGGGGGAGGATTGATTTTCATTTCTTCTTTCTGATGCGGCCTATTTTGGCTGCCCATCCGTATTTTTTTTTGGTGCTATTGTAATTTGTATATTTGAGATATATTTTATCAGGGCCTTCAAACCACATTATGGCGTAAAATTTCTTAAATATACCGAGTTTTGTTTTGGTTCGTTCGTAGTGTCTATACCTGGATTCGTAATCCTCACTACAGTAGCTTCCTTTATATACACTTCGGTTTACAGTGGCGTCGTGTTCCTGATATATGTTAAATTTATAACGAATGGTTTCATCGTCCCAGCAATGGTTAATGATTCTCAACCCCTCGTGTCTTTCCCATTCTGTAAAAGGATAAATTTTCTGATGACGAATCTCTCGTACTACAAAATGATTACCTTCCTTTGTGATTTTATACGAATCTTGCCAGCCGAATTGGTAATCTTTATACCCCCAAATCCCAACAGGGTTGAACTTTGACATTTTTTTCTGTTTCTTTGCCCGTTGTGAGGGGGTATTGTTCAAGGGATCATTGGGTCGAAAACTGAAGATGGCATCATCCAATCCGTCTCGAATTCGCCTGAACTCCTCGTTGGTCCGGGCATCGAACATTCTCAACCGGTCCAGTACCCCAAAATCCATAAAGGCACAATTCAGATTTTTCACCGCTCCTCGAGCGTTAATGAGCACCTGTTTCAGATTACTCACCGTTTCCCGGCGAGCCGGATCGTTGCCCCTAATCGTAAAGACCCATAATTTTCCAAAATAGTATCCCAGCCGGAGCAGGCTGCTTTCACAGGTCGTTTCCATGGTGGTCCGACCCTCCGTTTCCAATCCATAGGTCGATGCAAAAGACGGGTGGGCGGCTTGTCGCATGGTGGCATAAAATTTCGACTTCTGCTCATCATTCCCGGAGGATGTGGTGGGATCAAATCGCTCCATCCGCCCCAAAACATTCTTCAATCCTTCGGAACTAAAGGGCGCCCTGAAGTCCTCAATAATATCTCGAAGGGCGATTATCGCCCTGTCATGCCATACCCGAAGTGAGCCTCTGGTGGTATCCGTAATGCCTGCTTGAAACATCAACGCCTTGCACAGCCCCTGGTTCAATCCCAGGCGATAGATATTTCGCCTCATCCTTGCCTGACCGAAGGTCAGGGTCGAAGCCATCATCAGCACCAGTGACAGAGACACCGTTACGCCATACTTACATTTCATTCGAAACCTCCAGAGAATCCCATGATTGAATCCCAATTGTCGTGAACCAGTAATTCCTACTTTGCCGTCTATGATAGATACGTTTGCCTTGGGTCATTTCGCCTCCCGATGTTTTAACTGCATTGAAGTAAACTTATTGTACAGATACTGACAGGAAACCCGATTCCCCCATAATCTGATTTTAGGGGCTGGATTTTTGAATTTCAAGTAAATTTCCAGAAAATTGGGGATGCACTTCATCATTCGGCAGGTTCTCCATAGCAACCTGGGAATCAATTTAAAAAATACGCGGAATCGTGAACACTTACGCAATTTTGCATAAACCACTACCTTGGGGCCCTTGGCTCAGGGATTCCTACTCGAGCAAACTTGAGATGGCCCGTTTTCTGAACAAGTCGGATTCCTGAGGCGAGGCCCGGGCGGCCACGGCTGATAAAGAGCGGTTCATGGAGATATGTCCTGATCCCATGATGTTTTTTCCTTCTCGGAATATGTGAAGACTTTCCCGGAGAAAGAATTTGAGGGTGGGCCCGGCCTGAATACGACAGCTCCCCGGGCGTTGAACACGACAAGGGATTAGGGGCAGATGCCATCACGGTTGAAGGGGACCGTACGGGTGCGGACCCTCCTTTTCGATTAATCAAAAATGACTTCTTTCAGGAACCCTTTCTTCTTCGTCTTCTCCAATCCCATTGAAGGTGATCCATAGTATCTTCCGGGAGCGCTGGTAGCAGGCAATCGGGTTTTCCATATTTTTCATGAACCCGGCCTCGTTGAGCAGAACTCCTTCCCATGAATAGAATTGAGTTTGGTAGAGGTGGTCGTCGGGACGGGGATTTGCACGGCTGAACAGTACCATGATGAAGTCCCGGTCCGCGAACACCCAATTTACCAGTGAGTGGGCCCAGTGTGCCACACTTTGGTGGCCTTGGGGCAATCGGTGGGGGGAGGATTGATTTTCATTTCTTCTTTCTGATGCGGCCTATTTTGGCTGCCCATCCGTATTTTTTTTTGGTGCTATTGTAATTTGTATATTTGAGATATATTTTATCAGGGCCTTCAAACCACATTATGGCGTAAAATTTCTTAAATATACCGAGTTTTGTTTTGGTTCGTTCGTAGTGTCTATACCTGGATTCGTAATCCTCACTACAGTAGCTTCCTTTATATACACTTCGGTTTACAGTGGCGTCGTGTTCCTGATATATGTTAAATTTATAACGAATGGTTTCATCGTCCCAGCAATGGTTAATGATTCTCAACCCCTCGTGTCTTTCCCATTCTGTAAAAGGATAAATTTTCTGATGACGAATCTCTCGTACTACAAAATGATTACCTTCCTTTGTGATTTTATACGAATCTTGCCAGCCGAATTGGTAATCTTTATACCCCCAAATCCCAACAGGGTTGAACTTTGACATTTTTTTCTGTTTCTTTGCCCGTTGTGAGGGGGTATTGTTCAAGGGATCATTGGGTCGAAAACTGAAGATGGCATCATCCAATCCGTCTCGAATTCGCCTGAACTCCTCGTTGGTCCGGGCATCGAACATTCTCAACCGGTCCAGTACCCCAAAATCCATAAAGGCACAATTCAGATTTTTCACCGCTCCTCGAGCGTTAATGAGCACCTGTTTCAGATTACTCACCGTTTCCCGGCGAGCCGGATCGTTGCCCCTAATCGTAAAGACCCATAATTTTCCAAAATAGTATCCCAGCCGGAGCAGGCTGCTTTCACAGGTCGTTTCCATGGTGGTCCGACCCTCCGTTTCCAATCCATAGGTCGATGCAAAAGACGGGTGGGCGGCTTGTCGCATGGTGGCATAAAATTTCGACTTCTGCTCATCATTCCCGGAGGATGTGGTGGGATCAAATCGCTCCATCCGCCCCAAAACATTCTTCAATCCTTCGGAACTAAAGGGCGCCCTGAAGTCCTCAATAATATCTCGAAGGGCGATTATCGCCCTGTCATGCCATACCCGAAGTGAGCCTCTGGTGGTATCCGTAATGCCTGCTTGAAACATCAACGCCTTGCACAGCCCCTGGTTCAATCCCAGGCGATAGATATTTCGCCTCATCCTTGCCTGACCGAAGGTCAGGGTCGAAGCCATCATCAGCACCAGTGACAGAGACACCGTTACGCCATACTTACATTTCATTCGAAACCTCCAGAGAATCCCATGATTGAATCCCAATTGTCGTGAACCAGTAATTCCTACTTTGCCGTCTATGATAGATACGTTTGCCTTGGGTCATTTCGCCTCCCGATGTTTTAACTGCATTGAAGTAAACTTATTGTACAGATACTGACAGGAAACCCGATTCCCCCATAATCTGATTTTAGGGGCTGGATTTTTGAATTTCAAGTAAATTTCCAGAAAATTGGGGATGCACTTCATCATTCGGCAGGTTCTCCATAGCAACCTGGGAATCAATTTAAAAAATACGCGGAATCGTGAACACTTACGCAATTTTGCATAAACCACTACCTTGGGGCCCTTGGCTCAGGGATTCCTACTCGAGCAAACTTGAGATGGCCCGTTTTCTGAACAAGTCGGATTCCTGAGGCGAGGCCCGGGCGGCCACGGCTGATAAAGAGCGGTTCATGGAGATATGTCCTGATCCCATGATGTTTTTTCCTTCTCGGAATATGTGAAGACTTTCCCGGAGAAAGAATTTGAGGGTGGGCCCGGCCTGAATACGACAGCTCCCCGGGGCGTTGAACCCGGCGGCCGTTTTCAGCGTATCAATGGATGATTTTCTGTTTCAAGGGAGGATATTCATGTCTAAAAAAGCAAAGGGCCTTTTTGTGGCCTGCGCGGCGGTCCTATTCGCCGTTGCACCATTGTTTTCCGCGGCCGCGGACGAGTCGCCCCTCATCCCGCGCCAGATCCTGTTCGGCAACCCGCTCAAGGCTTCCCCGCGCATTTCACCCTGCGGCACGCGCCTGGCCTACCTGGCACCCTCGGACAAGGGCGTGCTGAACGTCTGGGTGCGCACCATCGGCAAGGAGGATGATGCCCAGGTGACCAACGATACCCACCGCGGCATCCGCATCCACTTCTGGGCCCAGGACGGCAAGCACCTGTTCTACCTGCAGGACCTGGGAGGCGACGAGAACTGGCATGTCTACTCGGTGGACCTGGAGAGCAAGGTGGTGCGCGACCTTACCCCCTTCCAGGGAGTGCGCGCCAGCAATCTCATGACGGACAAGAAATTTCCCAACCAGATGCTGGTGGGCCTGAACCTGCGCGATCGCCGTGTCTTCGACATGTACCGCATCGACCTCACCACGGGAGCCATCACCCCGGACACCCGGAACCCCGGTGACGTGCTGGGCTGGGTCACCGACCCCGATTTCCAGATCCGGGCCTGCCAGGCGCAGAACCCCCGGGATGCATCCACCATCGTGCGCGTACGTGACAGCCACGACGCCCCCTGGCGCGACCTGGTCGTCCTGCCCTTCGGTGAGAACGGCGGCATCGTCGACTTCTGCGCCGACGGCAAGTCCCTGTACTTCATGACCTCCGTGGGTGCCGACACCGCACGCCTGGTGCGCATCGACGCGGCAACGGGCAAGGAACTGGAGACCATCGCCAGGGACCCGCGCTCCGACCTGAGTGGCGCATTCATCCATCCCGACACGAAGAAGGTACAGGCCGTCTCTTTCAACTACCTGAGAAACGAATGGCGCGTGCTGGATCCGGAGGTCAAGGAAGATTTCGCGGCTTTGGCCAAGATCGGCCGCGGCGAGTTTTACCTGGGTGGACGCGACCGCGCCGACAAGAAATGGCTGGTCACCTACCAGGTGGATGACGGTCCGGTGTCCTATCACATCTATGACCGCGCCACCCGGAAGGCGGAGTTGCTCTTCGTCAATCGCCCCGACCTGGCCAAGTACACCCTGGCCCGGATGAAGCCGGTGGTCATCAAGGCCCGTGACGGCTTCCAGCTGGTGAGCTACCTCACGCTGCCGGTGGGCGCCAAGGCCGAAAAACTGCCGCTGGTGCTCAATGTCCACGGCGGCCCCTGGGCGCGCGACGCGTGGGGCTACAATCCGGAAGCGCAGTGGTTCGCCAACCGCGGCTATGCCTGCCTGCAGGTAAACTTCCGCGGCTCCAACGGCTTCGGCAAGAAGTTCCTCCACGCCGGAGACAAGCAGTGGGGAGTGGGCAGCATGCAACACGACCTCACCGACGCCGTCAAGTGGGCGGTGGCCCAGGGGATCGCCGATCCCAGAAAGATCTGCATCTACGGTGGTTCCTACGGCGGCTACGCCACCCTGGCGGGGCTGGTTTTCACCCCGGAGCTCTACGCCTGCGGTGTCGACATCGTCGGCCCTTCCAACATCAAGACCCTGTTCGAATCCATACCGCCCTACTGGGCGCCGATGAAAAAGCGGCTGCTGCTGCAGGTGGGGGACGTGGAGAACGACGCCGCCTTCAATCAGAAGATCTCGCCGCTGTTTCACGCCGATAACAGCCGCGTGCCGCTGATCGTCGCCCAGGGCGCCAACGATCCGCGGGTCAACATCCGCGAGGCCGACCAGATCGTGGCCGCCATGCGCGCCAAGAAGCTGCCGGTAACCTACGTGGTCTACACCGACGAGGGACACGGCTTCGCCCGCCCGGACAACCGCCTCGATTTCTACGGCCGTGTCGACGAGTTCCTGGCCGAGCACCTGGGCGGCCGTTGTGAACCCTGGCAAAAGATCGAGGGATCATCAGCCGACGTGCGCTGACATCCGACAACTGATTACCGCTTGAGATCAAGAGGCGGGGGCATAAGTCCCCGCCTCTTCCGATCCATGAGGGGGGGTGCCGCTCTCCGGACACCCACTCGGCCGGAGGAAGAGCCCGCCGTCAATCACCGATTCGCGCCGGTTCCAGCCTCAATATCAACCGGTGGGAACAGATTCGATTCCGCCAGTCCATTGCGCCGGGGTGTGGAGGGAAGGGCCGGCGGCAGGTCACGGATTGAAATTCCACCCTCGCCCCCCCCGGGGGTCAGGAGATTTCGCCGATGCGCAGCATGTTGGTGGCGCCCTTCATGGGCGTGACGCCCGCCACGGTGACCACCCGGTCGCCCCTGCTCACCA
>CAYNYM010000080.1:0-10067 GCA_964401325.1 uncultured Desulfobacteraceae bacterium
AAGACGTCCTGAAGACGGTGGATCAAAAGGCTGAAAGCGATGAGGATGACCTTCAAGCCGTTCGCATGGCTATTGAATTCGAGGGCAAAGGGGCAACCTATTATGCCGGGCTTCGAGACGAGGTCACCGATCCCAAAGAAAAGGCCTTCTTCGAACTCCTGGCCAACATCGAGCATGAGCACTACACGTCTTTAAAAGACACAGAGGAGTACCTCGTCGATCCCGCCTCTTGGTACGCCAGAACGGAACACCACGGGCTGGACGGGGCCTAGCCTCGATGACAGGGGCAAGGCATTGGCGTTTGCCCAAAGGCTGGATTACAGGGACGCTGGCAAAAGGTCAAAGCACAAAGTTCAAATGAATGTCAAAAACCAAATGGCAGATGGGGCAATCCTATTTGATCAAAAAACGAAGGCCGTCAGCATTCCTTTCTAGGCCTGAACTCCCGGGCCTCTCTCGTTTTTTGTGCTTTTTGACATTGGGATTTTGACATTCGAAATTGTGATACTTCGTGCATGATGCTACAGCATAACCTATCGCCTCTGACCTGTCCCGGAAGGTCGGGTTTTTAACAAAAAAACAATAAATTTTGAGAGAATAAGAAGGTTGAGACAATCCTATCATGCAAGACATTCGTATTGACCTATACAGTGACACCATTACCCGCCCGACACCGGGCATGCGGGAAGCCATTTTCAAGGCCGAAGTAGGAGATGAACAGCAAAAGGAGGACCCGAGCGTCAATGCGCTCGTGGACAAGGCCTGCGAAATGCTAGGTAAAGAGGACGCGGTATTTCTTCCCTCCGGAACCATGTGCAACCAGGTCGCCACGAGGGTGCATTGCAGGCCGGGGGATGAAATCATTCTGGACGCCACGGCCCACACCCGGCATTTCGAGGGAGGAGGACCCGCGGCCCTCAGCGGGGCATCCATCTACCCGCTTCAGGGGGAACGGGGCATTTTTGATGCCGCGCAATTCAAAGCCGCCGTTCGGCCGATCGATAATCACTTTCCCCGCTCCAGGATGCTCGTGATCGAACAGACGTCAAACCTTGGCGGCGGCAGCATCTGGCCTCTGGAAACCATTTGGGAGATCTGCGACCTGGCCCATGATCAAGGCATGGTTTGCCACATGGACGGGGCCCGCCTTCTCAATGCCTCGGTGGCTACGGGTATTCCCGCAAGGGATTATTCCGCCCCCTTTGATTCGGTCTGGATCGATTTCAGCAAGGGCCTCGGCGCCCCCGTGGGGGCGGCACTTGCAGGCTCAAAGGCATTCATAGCAGATGCCTGGCGCTGGAAGCACCAGTTCGGCGGGGCCATGCGACAGGCCGGCATCATCGCAGCCGGTGCCCTTTACGCCCTGGAACATCATGTCGAACGCCTGGCAGAGGATCATGCAAACGCTCAGATCCTGGCACGCGGCCTGGAATCCCTGGAAGGCCTTCGCCTCGAGCCGGTTGAAACCAATCTGGTCTTTTTCGACATCTCCGCCCTGGGAATCACGGCGGCCCAATTCAACGAAAAGCTCATGGATCGCGGGGTCAAGGTCTCTTGCCTGGGTGAACACCTGGTGCGTGCCGTAACCCATCTGGATGTGACCAAGGCTCAGGTCGAGGAGGCGGTGGAAATCATCGGCGAGGTGGTCAGGGAAATCACATAATGCCATTCCTTTTTCTACCGCGACGGCCGCTGGGAACGCAGAGCTTATTGAAATTTACTTCAATGCTTCGTGACCTTCGTACCATTCGTGGTTAGGAGAAAGTTCAGAGGAAAAGAATATGAAGCGCCTACGCCTGAGCTGGCAGACTCTTTTGATGCTTTCCCTTCTCGTCCTATCGCTCATTTTTTACTTCACCCATTACCTTCTCTTCAGGGACCCGCATCACATCTTTATTTTCCTTGTGGGAGATATTGCCTTTGTCCCCATTGAGGTACTGCTGGTCACCCTGATTATTCACAGGGTCTTGAGTGAGCGTGAAAAAAAGGCCCTGCTGGAAAAATTGAACATGCTCATAGGGGCCTTCTTCAGTGAACTGGGGGTCGCCTTGATCAAAAAATTCTCTGAATTCGACTCGGATTGCGAACGGATACAGGAAGAAGTCAGGGGAAGGAGTTTTACAAAAAAGGAGTACCCGCAACTCAAAAACCGCCTCAAAAACTATGATTGTCAGATCGATATTTACAGCTCCGGTCTAGAAGAACTGCGAGACACCCTTTATGAAAAGCGAGACTTTCTCTTGCGAATGTTGGAAAATCCCAATCTCTTTGAGCACGACACCTTCACGGATCTGCTCTGGGCCGTGTTCCATCTTACCGAGGAACTGATTTTCAGGAAAGACTTGAAACACCTTTCAAAAGCAGACGCAGCCCACATCTCCGGCGACATCAAAAGGGCCTATGATCTGATTATTCTCGAATGGCTGGATTACATGAAACACCTGAAAGAAAACTACCCTTACCTGTTTTCTCTGGCCATTCGGCTGAACCCCTTTAACCCTGAGGCATCCCCTGAATTTACCGACGAGTGAAGGATCTGGGGACCCCAGGGTCCGGCTTTGATCTGAGCCTCAAAAGGGGATAATAAAAAGAGTTACAAGTGATCTAAAGCCCGCCCTGGTGCGACGTGTTCATATGACTGATACAGCCTGCGCGCCACATCAGACACGTCTTTTTAAGCATGGCGTATTGGTGATCGGTCTGGGCCAGGGTTTCAAGTGACTAAAGTTGCGGTGTCGCTTCGGGACCTGCATTAGAAAAACGATCATATGAGATGTCAGACAAACAAATGACACAGGGAGTGTTGGGAGTACTGGAGTGATGGTTCGCCCCGGCCGGGGCAATGAAACAAATGGGGAGCGGTCCGAAGGGGAATACCCCCGGTCGAGGGGGCACGGTTCCAGATTGATATGAAAAAAACGCCGCGGCTAAGAATAAGCGTGACAAGAGATTAAAAATCTCACACCTGCGTTTCAATTTTTCAATACTCCAATCCCGATGAAAACGGCATCTTCGACCAGCCCATTGTACCGGACTTTTGTCAGCCATAAATTGCATTGTTGCATTGGTTTGATGTCCCTAATTGTTGTCATGTTTTAATGCGACGTTGGGATATGGTGATACGGAGGTCATCTTGTCGCACCACCATTTAAATTCAGAACCGGCTTCATTGCTTTTGGCTCATGCCAATTTATTTATTGCGCATGACTTCACAGGAACCGTGCTGGATCTGGCTTGCGGCGACGGGCACAACGGTTTATTCCTGGCCCAAAAGGGTCTTTCCGTCATTTTGGTGGATCATTCGGATGACGCCCTCAAACAGGCAAGGGAGACGGCTCAAGAGAAAGGGGTCCGCGTCGATATCCGACGGGTGGATCTGGAAAAGATAGGGGTCAATCCCCTGGACCGGGATACCCATGGGGGCATCATCGTCTTCCGTTATCTCCACCGCCCCCTAATCCCCTGTATCAAGAAAGCTTTGACGGGCGGGGGAATTATTATGTATGAGACATATACGATTGAACAGCCGCGCTTCGGCAAACCCCGCAATCCCGATTTTCTTCTCGAGCCGGGGGAACTGAGGAACTGGTTCAAAGACTGGGACCTGATTTATTATTTTGAAGGCATCAAGCATGACCCGGACCGTGCCGTTGCCCAGCTTGTCTGTCAAAAGCCGTTATACACGTAAATATTTTTTTATTTTTCACGAATTCATCAAGGTTTGAATTACGCAAAGAGCATCGGAGGCGTTATCGAATGGCGGTCAAAGAAATACTGCTTCTTGGAAACCCAAAACTATACGAAATATCCGAACCCGTGCAGGAAAAGGAGTTGGGGGATCTTTCCTCGGTTGTCAAAGACCTGCACGATACCATGGCGGATTTTAAAAGAAAATACGGTGCAGGCCGGGCCATTGCCTCACCGCAGATCGAGGTGATGAAAAGGCTCATCTATATGCATATCGACAAACCCACCGTCTTCATCAACCCGACCCTCGAATTTTCAGGTTCCGACGTGTTCGAAGTCTGGGATGACTGCATGTGCTTTCCCGATCTCCTGGTCAAGGTGCAGCGTCACAAGCGCTGCACCATCCAATACAAGGACATGGAATGGCAGGACCGGACCATGAAACTGGTCGATGACCTTTCCGAGTTGCTGCAGCATGAATACGATCACCTGGACGGGATCCTGGCGATCTCCAGGGCCGTTGACGGAAAATCCTTTGCACTCAAAAGCCAGAGGGAAAAAATAGAATAAAAGGAGTCGATTCATGAAAAGGCGTTACGAATCCCTTGAAACCAAACTCATCCATGCAGGCGAACCCGACCCGCGCATAGGCGGTGCTGTCACGCTGCCCATCTTTCAGTCTTCCACCTATGAATATGCGGGCCAGGGCAGTTACCATGACCTGAAATACATCCGACTGAACAACACCCCGAACCATGCGGCCCTTCACCAAAAGCTCGCCGCCCTCGAAAACGCCGAGGATGCCCTGGTAACCGCAAGCGGCATGGCCGCCATCTCCACGGCCCTTCTGACGATTCTCGCTTCAGGAGATCATCTCCTGGCCCAGGATTGCCTCTACGGCGGGACCCATGATTTCATCACCAAAGACTTTGAGGCCTTCGGCATCTCGTACGATTTTATCAACGGAGACGACCCGTCTTCCTGGAAAGACAAGCTGAAACCCAATACGCGGGCGATCTTTGTCGAGACCATGACCAATCCCCTTCTCCAAGTGGCGGACCTCGAGGCCGTGGTCGATTTTGCAAAGGACCATGATCTCATATCCATGATCGACAACACCTTTGCGAGCCCGATCAATTTCCGTCCGCCCGAGTGGGGTTTTGATCTCTCCCTTCACAGCGCCACCAAGTACCTGAACGGTCATTCGGATATCGTCGCAGGCGCCGTTATTGGTCGTTCCGACCTGATCGAGCAGATCACGCACAAGCTCAACCATCTCGGGGGCACCCTGGATCCCCATGCCTGTTTCCTGCTTCACCGAGGCATAAAGACCCTGGCCGTAAGGATGAAATGCCATAACGAAAGCGCCCTTCGGATCGCCCAATTCCTTGACGGGCATGAGGCCGTGGAAAAGGTGAACTACCCGGGACTCGAAACCCACCCGGGGCACCGACGTGCCCGCGAACTTTTCGATGGTTTCAGCGGCATGCTGAGTTTCGAACTCAGGGGAGGCGCCGAGGCCACGGAGCGATTCATGGGAAAAATCACCCTTCCCCTGGTGGCACCGAGTCTCGGAGGGATTGAAACCCTGATCACCAGGCCTGTCACGACCTCGCATTCCGGCATGTCCCCTGAAGACCGCCAAAGGCTGGGAATCACGGACGGCCTGATCAGACTATCCGTGGGTTTGGAATCTACAGAGGATCTCATCGAGGATTTCAAGCAGGCGCTGAAAGGGACCGCTCCTTGACGATCAAGAAAACAGGGTACATTACGCGCACCTATCGCCACCTGGAGAGACTTGCCGAGATCCTGGGCGTTGCCTTTAAATTCGGATTCGACGACCTAATCGATCGCCTCAAGATTGAACAGTACCTGGACCAGGGTCGAAGACTTTTTTCCCGAAAAAGCCGCACGGATATTGAAGCCTTATCCAGGGCAAAGCGTCTGCGACTGGCCCTTGAAGAACTTGGACCAACTTTTGTCAAGATGGGCCAAATGCTCAGCACCCGAGCGGATTTGCTACCCCCGGACTTTGTCATCGAGCTGATCAGGCTCCAGGATGAAGTGGCGCCTTTTCCCTTTGAGCGGGTCAAAGAAATCATTGAAACCGAACTCAACACCCCGCTTGATATGACCTTCCGCAACATCGACGCCGAACCCGTGGCCGCAGCCTCCATCGGGCAGGTGCACAGGGCAGAGCTCAGGGACGGATCCGCAGTCGTGATCAAGGTCCAGAGACCGGGAATCAAGGGCGCCATCGATGCCGACCTCGAAATTATGCTCCACTTGGCCGTTCTCATGGAAAAACACCTGGAGGGCTGGGATGTACACCGCCCGACCAAATTGGTCGAAGAATTCGCGCGCAGCCTGAACAATGAACTCGACTACACCAATGAAGCAGCGAACATGGAACGCCTTGCCTCTCTGCTTGCGGATGATCCCCGGGCCTATATCCCCAAGGTCTTCCCCAAGGCGACCACGCCACGAATTTTGACCATGGAATCTATCGAGGGCATCAGATCCGGATCCCTGGATCGGCTCAAGGCCGAAGGATACGACCTCAAGGAGATTGCCGGCCGAGGCGCCGATTTGATGATGAAACAGATCTTTGTGCACGGCTTCTTCCATGCCGATCCCCATCCGGGCAATCTCATGATCCTGCCGGAAAACATCATCTGCTTTCTGGATCTCGGGATGATGGGTCGCCTCGATCGTATGACCCGGGAGGAAATCGTGGACCTCGTCATGGCCTTAGTCCATCGGGACGAATCCGCCATAGTCGGCGTCCTGCTTGCCCTCACGCGATATGAAGTGGAACCGGACCGCCGCGAACTGGAAAGAGCCGTATCCGATCTCGTCGGCCGGCACCTTTACAAGCCTCTCCGGGACATACAACTCGGGAAATTGCTTCAGCAGATTTTTAACGTTATCGCGAGGTTCAGGCTTCAGATCCCCCCGGACATCCTTCTGCTCGTCAAGGCCCTGACCGCTCTCGAGGGGCTGGGGCAAAGGCTTGACCCGGAATTCGACGTCATTCAAGCTGCGTCACCCTTTGTTCGGGAGATTCAAATGGACCGATTCCGCCCTCGGCGTCTTGCCCGGGATTTTATCGGATACAGCAACGAACTGTTTCATCTCCTCAAGGAGGTGCCCGGAGACCTCAAGGCGGTTCTTCGTCTGGCCAAAGAGGGAAAACTCAAGATCGAATTCGAGCACATCGGCCTCACCCCGCTCCTCAACACCCAGGACCGGACCAGCAATCGCCTCTCCTTTGCCATCGTGATTGCCTCCCTGGTCATCGGCTCCTCTCTCATCATCCACTCCGGTATTCCCCCCAAATGGCACGATATTCCCCTCATCGGTCTGGCCGGCTATCTGGTGGCCGGCATCATGGGGTTCTGGCTCCTCATATCGATTCTGCGGCGAGGGAGGATGTAATCCGACCTTGCCCTGTCTCATGGTCTCAAGAGCACCCCAAGACCCCAATCCTTTCCATGGCACCCCAAAGCTTGCGGAACGGCGTCTTAAGACTTAAGTTAAACCTGGAGCGAAGGCGTGTAAGTCGATATTTTCTGCCACGCCTGTTCAATAATTCATAACTGTTTTTCGGGAAGGAAAAAGTCGCAGAAATTGACAAATCATACATTCGGTCATAAATCCGCCATTAACATCATCGGCGCCAGCCAGAACAACCTCAAGAAACTGAATATCGAGATTCCCCTGAACCGGTTCACGGTGATCACCGGGATGAGCGGATCGGGCAAATCGTCTCTTGCCTTTGATACCCTCTATGCCGAAGGTCAGCGCAGGTATGTAGAGACATTCTCCCCTTACGCTCGGCAGTTCATGGATCGCATGGACCGGCCCCGGGTGGACCGTATTGAAAACATCCCGCCCGCCATTGCCATCGACCGCAAGGATCCGGTGCGGACCTCCCGATCCACCGTGGGCACCATGACCGAACTCACGGACTACGTGAAACTCCTCTTTGCTCGTCTCGGGCAACTCCACTGCCGGGAATGCGGCAAACCCGTGAATCCGGAGAGCCCTGAGCACGTGTGGAAGACCCTTGCGAAGGTTCCCGAAAAGTCTGAGGTCATTATCACTTTCCCGGCTCCCACCAATAACGGCGCCTCACCCCGGGAACTGAAACGGGATCTCATTCGAATGGGCTTCAGCCGGATCTTTCAAAACGGGGAAATCGTTTTTCTGGAGGCATGGGAATCCGGTGACAGGCCGAAAGACATCCATGTCATTGTGGACCGGCTCTTGTTGCGCCTTTCCGACCGAAAACGCATACTCGATTCTCTTGAACAGGCCTTCCGCTTTGGAGAGGGGCGCCTTGACCTGTGGATCAGGCCGAATCGTCATCACACCTTCAGCAGCCGCCTGGAATGCGCCGAATGCCATATCCTCTACCGGTCCCCCATACCCAGCCTTTTTTCCTTCAACAGCCCGGCAGGGGCCTGCGAGACCTGCAGGGGATTCGGCCGGATCATCGATACCGACCTGGACCTGGTCATCCCGAACCCCCGGCTCTCCCTTGGGCAGGGTGCCATCAAACCCTGGGGGGGCAAAGAGGAAGGCCGCATGGAATACCAGGACCTAGCCGCCTTCTGCCGACAAAACAAGATCCCTCTTGACAAACCCTTCTCCCGCCTCAAAAAAACGCAAAAACAGGCCATCGTCGAAGGGACCGAGGACTATTACGGGATTAAGGGCTTTTTCAACTGGCTGGAGACCAGGACCTACAAGATGCACGTGAGGGTGTACCTCTCCCGCTATCGCACCTACAGGATCTGTCCGGATTGCGGTGGCACCCGGTTCAATGACGAGGCCCTGCTCTACAGCATCGGAGGACGGCATATCGGTCAGGTCTATGCCCTGAGTGTGAACCGGGCCTATGATTTTTTCACAGGTCTTGATTTTTCTCGTGGAGATAAAGCCGGCCGATTGATACTGGAAGAAATCTGCAGCCGGCTCACCTACCTTCGGGAAGTTGGCCTGGGTTATCTCACCCTGGATCGCCAGTCCCGAACCCTCTCAGGCGGTGAGGTCCAACGAGTGGCACTGACCTCCGCCCTGGGATCCTCCCTGGTCAACACCCTCTACGTCCTGGACGAACCCAGCATCGGGCTTCATCCCAGGGACAACCACCGTCTGACCCGCATCCTCAAGGGCCTGAGGGATCTGCAAAATACGGTGGTGGTGGTGGAGCACGATCCGGAGATCATCCGCCAAAGCGATTACATGCTGGACCTAGGGCCCGGTGCCGGAGAAGAAGGCGGCAGAATCATGTATTTCGGTCCCACGGCAAAGGCGAGGGACTCCCTTACAGCCCAGTATCTCAGAGGGGTCAAATCCATCCCCATACCCGAAGCACGGCGAATGCCCAAAAAAACCCGCCGGTTGAGGGTGGAGGGGGCCTCCGAAAACAATCTCAAGGACCTCAAGGTAGACATTCCTCTGGGCCTTTTTGTCTGCCTGACCGGGGTCTCCGGGTCCGGAAAGTCCACCCTTGCAGAGGAAATCCTTTACAAGGGCATCAAGAGACTTCTGGGTGAAGCCGAGGGCAGACCGGGCAAACACAGGGCGATCAATGGCCTGAAGGCCATCGACAATGTGGTACTTGTGGACCAGCGGCCCATCAGCCGCACGCCCAGGGCTAACCCCCTGACCTACACCAAGGCCATGGACCCCGTGCGCAGACTCCTGGCCGGCACGGACCGGGCCCTGGCCGGGCGTTTCGGCCCCGGCCACTTTTCCTTCAACGTACCGGGCGGGCGGTGCGAGACCTGTAAGGGTGCCGGGTTCGAAAAGGTGGAGATGCAGTTTCTCTCCGACGTGTATATTACCTGCCCCGACTGCGAAGGAAAACGCTATAAAAAGGACATCCTGGATGTCACCTACAGGGGGAAAAACATCCATGAAATCCTGACCATGACCGTGGAGTCGGCCATCCGGTTTTTCAAGGGGCACCCTGCCGTCACCTCCGCACTGGAACCCCTTGAGGAAGTGGGTCTCGGTTATATGCGACTCGGACAGCCCATCCATACCCTTTCCGGAGGGGAGGCCCAGCGACTGAAACTATCCCGGTATCTCAAGAGCGGACAAACCCGCCCGACGCTCTTCATCTTTGACGAACCCACCACCGGCCTGCACTTCGAAGATATCGGAAAATTGCTCGTGGCCCTCCGCAAACTCGTCTCCGAAGGCCATACCGTCCTCGTCATCGAGCACAACATGGACGTGATCAAGTGCTCGGACTGGGTGATCGACCTCGGTCCCGAGGGAGGCGATGAAGGTGGCCGCATCGTGGCGGAAGGAACACCTGAAGATATTGCCGCACAACCCCAATCCCATACGGGCAAATTTCT
>CAYNYM010000081.1:0-6537 GCA_964401325.1 uncultured Desulfobacteraceae bacterium
CCCTTTGGCGAAGAAATAGACCCGCTCTGTGATAAATTGACCTATTTACCTCCCCTGGTCTTTTTCGCTCAAATGGGCCTGCTGAACATGACGCCCATATGGATTTTGCTGATCATAGAGGCCTGCGGTCAGTTCGCGGTCAGGGCTTTTATAAAGCGTTTTACGGAATTTTCCGTGTCTGCGAATAATTTCGGAAAGATCAAGGCGGTGATGTGCTTTGCCTTGATCATTTACTGCGCACTTCTGGACGACAACCTGCGAATCCCGGATTTTTCCGCACAAATGCTTCAAATTTGCATCATTTTGTCCATTTCGTCCATTGTTTTCAAAATCATAGCGAACCGGTTCTATGCCGATATTTTATCGATTTTAAATCTGCTCTGCGGCATCATCGGGATATTCCTGGTTCTTCAAGGTCGATATGTGCATGTGGCTATCGCCATCGTGGCCGGACAGATTTTCGATCTGTTCGATGGCAGGATGGCTGAAAAACATGGGGGCACAAAATTCGGGCCGTGGCTGGACGACATAGCGGATCTGGTCAGCTTTGGGGTGTGCCCGGGCTTATTGATCCTCTTTAAGGGCAATTTACAACCGCCCTCCTTTATCTTTGGGGTTCTCTACCTGCTTGCCATTGGATTTC
Organism: uncultured Desulfobacteraceae bacterium; assembly: GCA_964401325.1. Classification (GTDB taxonomy): domain Bacteria; phylum Desulfobacterota; class DSM-4660; order Desulfatiglandales; family HGW-15; genus CAYNYM01. The sequence goes on from CAYNYM010000081.1 coordinate 644, forward strand.
GTTTGTGGCGATATCTTGTTCACGACAAACATGATGAAACATTGCCCCCCGGCGTATTCAACGGATTGCCCAGCCCTGCCGGAGCCATGGTTACTTTGGGTGCTTGTTTATTCTTGAATAATTTATGGATAATGTGGGCGATTATCCTCTTAACAGCCTCGCTGCTTGTCAGCCATATCCGGTTTGTTCATTTCGGAAGGGTGATATTACGACGTTTACCTCGAACTTTCATTGTCTTATTTGGCTTTGTCATCGTGTTCATCATCGCCTATCTGATCAAGGCAAGGAATTCTGAAATGCTCGGCGCCCTGCTCCTCATAGGTTTCCTCATTTATGTCATGACGAGTGCCAAGACAATGATCAAAAAAGTGACTTAAACGCCGCTCCAGCAGATTCCGCGGCCCAATGAATACCGGAGACGGTGTATCTGATGTTGAATCTTTCCGACATGCATGGTCACGCCGTCAACCCTTCTTTTGAAAACATATTCACTGCGCCACGCGACGATCGAGGCTTCCCGCTAAGAGATGGCGACTATGAAAAAAGAAACGGACCCCCGAATGCACTCCGCCGAACACATCTTGAACCGTACCATGGCCCGGATGTTCGACTGCGGTCGGGCCCTGAGTGCCCATATCGAGAAAAAGAAATCCAAATGTGACTACCGTTTTGATCGTCCCCTCTCGGACGAGGAGATCACTGAGATCCAGCGAAGGGTCAATGACGTGATCCGGGCCGATTTGCCGATCGCAGAATCCTTCATCACCAGGGAAGAGGCCCGGACCCGCTTCGACCTCGAGAGACTTCCTGCAGATGCTGACGACACCATCCGTATCGTCAGCGTCGGAGACTATGACGCCTGTCCCTGCATCGGCCGACATGTGCCCTCCACCCGCCGAATCGGCACCTTTCGCATCACCACCTTAAACTTTAAAAATGGTGTCCTGAGAGTGAGGTTTAAGTTGGATTCACCCTCTAACGGGTAGACCGGGTCCAGAGGGCCCGGCTTTGTCTTGCCCCCAAGGGGCTGAGGACTGCCTTACATGCATACATGACAACGGGAAGGATCGATCTGCACCGGCAAGCCAACTGTCTCCGACTCCCGCAAGACGGGATCTTCGACTCGCCCCAAGGACCAGGTTTTCAATTTCAAAATAAAGCCCCCCGGGCCGATGCCATACGCGATTTCAGCCCTACCTGGCTTTCCCCTCTTCATACTCGTACCACACAGAACATATTCGGCCAAACAAAGTTAATGACAGGTTCTTCCTCCTTTTCCCGGAAGAAGAACCTGTCAAGTAAGGTCAATCACCGAAGCCTGTGGGTTTTATGCCACTGACCTGCACTTTATTACTGTATTTCTTGATCGAATCTTGAATGAACTTCACATATTCTTCCCCAGGAAGTCCCTTTTTATTAGCCATCGCCAAATACCCATCGATAACCGGTTGAACCGCACTGACCCATCTTTGACCTTCCTCTTCAGAGAGAAGAGTCATTTTGTGGCCTGCACTCAAGGCGAATTTTCGGCTCTCATTATAGATATAATCCCATGCAGCGGCCTGTTTCGGAATCGTTTCAAGGCTCACTTCTTCGAAGACCTGCTGTACCTCCTTTGGAAGCGATTCCCATTTTGCTTTATTCATCATGACATACATGGCCGTGGTATAACCGATGCTATAGCACAGGGTCGTGTAATCCACCACTTCTGCTTGATTCCAGAATTTCAAGACCTCCATGGGGCTGAAGGTCCCTTCGACGACACCTTTTTGCAGGGCCTCATAGGTACTGCCCTGGGGCATGCCGACCGGTGCGCAGCCCAGTGCCTTTGCGACCTTGGCGCTCAATCCTGTGGCCCGAACCTTTAGGCTTCTCACATCTTCAAGCTTAGAAACAGGGATCTTGGTGTGCAGCAATCCGGGACCATGGGCATGGAGGTACAGGACCTTCAATTGATCGAGCTCTTTCGGCATATAGGCGTTCAAAAAATCATTTGCTGTCATGGTTGCGACATAGCCGTTGGGATAGCCGAGGGGAAGATCGAGGGCTTCCATGGCAGGGAACCTCCCCCGCGTGTAGGCAAAGCACGACATCCCAATATCCGTGACACCTTTTAGGATACCATCCCAGATACCGTCACCTTTGAAAAGTACCCCGCCGGGATAGTAGGTGATTTTCACTGCCCCAATCGTGCGTTTCTCGATTTGTTTCGCCCATTGTGCACCGGTTGTTGCGTGGATATGGGTGGGCGGGAAAAAATTACAATAGGTCAGATTAATTGTCTTGGCCTTGGCATGGGGACTAGGCACGAATAATGTCAACAGAAATAAAACAACACAACTCACAGAAAACCACCTTAAAGTCTGCATCATAATCTCCCCTTTGAGATAAAATTTCAGACCATGAAATTCTTCGTTTTTTGACTTGCCTCCTCAGAAGCCCTTTCTGCGATTACCCTTCCCTCCTTTCTCGGCGAACCAATAGGTTATGGGTTTTGCAAACAACCGTATCTGTCCGAGGTCTCGTTATCCAAGGATTGTAACGCTTTGATAGCAAGCGCTCACGAAGGTTGGTTTCACAGTCAAATCCTGGTTGCCCGCATCATTGACTCTGTTCAAAATTGCCTACGCCCTCCAAATTTTCCAAACGCGTCTCCATGAAGTTCGAAATTCCTCTCCCCTAGACCGCAAAGGCCTCCATTTTACCGGTGTATTTTTCCCGTATCACCGGTTTCAGCACCTTTCCTGTCGGATTTCTCGGGACCTCATCAAAGAATACTTTTCTCGGGATTTTGTAGACCTCCAATTTCGACTTGCAGTATTCTATGACATCTTCTTCCGTCATCGAGGTCCCCTGCTTCATTTGAACCACGGCCATGACAATTTCCACAAAACGCTCATCGGGATAACCGATCACGGCCGCATCGTCTATGTCCGGGTGACCATGCAGGACCTCTTCAATCTCCACGGGGTAAATGTTCTCGCCCCCGGATGTGATCATGTCCTTTTTTCGGTCAACGATATAGTAATAGCCCTCCTCATCAATCCGTGCGAGATCACCAGTATAGAAATAGCCGTGCTTGAGATTTTGTTCAGTCATCTCCGGATTTTCAAAATACTCTTTCATCAGTCTGGCACTCTTGATGATGATCTCCCCCACTTCTCCGGCGGGGACCTCTTTTCCCTGATGATTAACGATTTTTCCTTCGACCCCGAAATTGGGTTTTCCAATGGATCCGGCTTTTCTCAGGATGTCATCATGATAGATGGTCCAGGTGACCCCACCTCCCCCTTCGGTGACCCCGTAAGTGTGGATGATCCGGCATGGGAGAAGTTCCATGAGGGTCTCGACGATATGGTGTGGAACGGGTTGTGCTCCGGTCGTGATATATTTCCAGGACGACAGGTCGTATTTATTCAAATCGATGTCTCCGTCTTGCACCCTATTGATCAGATCGACACACATGGGCACTACGACCAAAAGGCCGTTTGCCTTATCCTGATCAACGGCTTCCAATATGGATTCAGGTTCGCGGTATCCCCGAATCAAGGTCCCCGTTGCGCCGAGCGCATAATAGGGCGCCCACAAGAAAAAACTCCCGGAGTGATACAGTGGGAGCACGATGAGATAATTATCGTCGACATCCAGAGGAATGCTCATGCCATTGCCGATAGCTGTCGCATTCAGGCTGCCATGGGTGTGGACGACCGGCTTGGCCGCCCCGGTTGTACCCGAGGTAAACATGAGGGCGAGATCGTCTTCATCCCGCATGTCGACGATGGCTTCCTCCGTATCTGTGAAATTCTCAATGTCAGAATAAGAAATCGTATCGGGCGGACTCGTCTCACCGACGACGACATAATTTTGTACGCTTTTCAGATCCTTTCTAATGGGGCCAACCCTATCCCAGAACTCCGTTCCCAAGAAAAAGACCTTGGCCTTTGCAATTTCTCCCGCATACTTGATGTCTTCGGAAATGAATCGGAAATTCAAGGGAACCACGGTAGCCCCCAGCTTGATGATGCCAAAATAGATAGTTATCCATTCGATCGAATTATTGAGAAGATGCAGGATTCGATCTCCTTTTTTGATCCCCAATTCCTTTCTCAAATAATTCGCTGTCCTGTTCACTTCGAGATTGAACGCTTCCCAGGTAAGCGCCCTCCGTTTATTTGTCTTGGGATCCCTTTCTATAAGACACATTTTATCTTTGTGCTTTGAGGCATTGAGCCTGCAATAGTAAGAAAAGTTCATGCGCCCCTCCTTGAATCGTGTTATCTTTTTTGTAAAGACAAAACTCGCAAAGTCAAGCCGCTTTACGGCTTCAACTACTTTCATTACTCTTTACAATTGAGCAGAATAAGGTGAGTCATGTGCGTCTAAGTCACGATAAAAGAGATTTCAAGCAAGCCTTTATTTTCCCTGAACTTGAATTTATTGAGTAAGACGGAATTCAACTCACCCGTATGATTGAGGTGTCTCTCCCCGCAGCAGTTCAAATTCCAATCCGGAATCTCCAAGACAAGAAGATCGGTGACGGATTCGGGCAAGGGAAACAGGTCATAGATATCGTCTCCCCACTTCTTTTCTGCTTCTTTACGATCGATATGGTGAATTAAAATTTCGGATTTTTCTTGGATCTTCCGATTCACCAGCTCTTGTATCCGCTTCTGTTCATCCTCTGTCGGCCTCCGCTCGGCCTTGACCGTTAGAGTGCCCTTGTTTCCTTTTTGTTTGACCCCGGCCGTCCATTTGGTGCCCATAACCTTGAGGACGGCGCCCTTCACCACATGAAAGGCGGTATGAGTCATGACTTTAATCAGTTCGTCTTTTTGCGCCATGATTGTTCTCCTCTCACTTCTGCTTTTTGCCTGTCCATGGCATTTTCATCCGATATCCGATCTCGCAAAAATCAATCTTTCTTATTTTAAAAGCAGGAATGTTACAGGGTGTAAAATTAAAACATGAAGTAACTGTTTGGTTTCTTGAAACGCATTCAGTTATGGATAGGTCACAACCTTCATCTTTTCAAAAGGTTAAGCCCGTAGCGCCCGGCTCAATCAACAGGGCGGACAGGGGCGATTCCTTCCTGTCTTCGGCGAAGAATCGCCCCCGATTTAACGCGATGTGCCGTAGATCCTACTGTACGGCTATTTCGGAAGATCTTCCGGGACGTCCCAGTCTCTCACCGTCTGCATCCACGGCGCCTTTTCCACGAAGACATCGTGGGCTAGGGGGACCGGCGGATGGGACATCCACTTCGGATCGAACTCATCCTTTATCTTCAGCATAAAGATATGGTAGTTGGGCCCATATTTCGGCCCGGTGAGATACATGGGTTGATGGGGCCCCAGCAGAGAGGTATAGAAACGATTATCGATATTCATCTTGGAGGTTTCCACGTAGAATTGATCGACCGGATCGGTATCGTCGTCCTGGTCCCAGTAGATCAGGAACTCGGAATAACCCTGGTGACCCAGCTCAAAGCTCTGGAACCATCCCGGATCCCCGTAGTCAGGCATCAAGGGCGGGGTAAACTTTTTTTTCAGGTCCGCGTAGGTGGGTCCGTGTTCTGTTGCCTGAGACAGGGTCTCGATGACATAGTCCACGGAGACATATCCACCGCACATCAACCACATGCCGGCGGAATCCGCGTTCTTGATCCAGGACTCATCGGACGGCTTGGTGCGGCGGGCCTCCCCACCCAACGGTTTCATGATGTCCATGAGAACCCGCTCATCGTAAGCCATCTGTTCCTCGGAGGTGTATCCGACCAGGAGGACCCGAACGATAAAGAAGTCTGCGACACTCTTCTCGTTTTCCTTACCCCACAGTTCCCAGAAATGCTCTTTGTCTTCGGCCTTGGCAATGGCCCGCCAGAAAAGAGGGACCTT
>CAYNYM010000081.1:6547-9996 GCA_964401325.1 uncultured Desulfobacteraceae bacterium
GGCGATTTCGGCCTTGCCGATCTCGAACATGGCCTTCACCTGGGCCTCCTTGGACGGAACTGTGAAGTTGATCCACTTGACCCGTTTTTCCGGCAGGGCGAGGGCGGTATTGGGGGAGATGCCCGTATGCTCCAGGCGTTCCGGTTGGAAGGGAAGGGTCTTGATGGCCATTCGGGTCACGATGCCCAGGCAGCCGCGAACCCCGGTATATCCCCGAAGCAGACCTCTCAGGTCCGGTCCGGGGCTCTCCCCCCAGAAGGGATCATCGTCAGTTGCAAGGGATCCCAGTTTGAGCAATTCGCCGTCGGGCAGGACCAGTTCCGTGCCGAGAATGCGCCGATGTGGCAGCCCGATTCGATGGCTCAAGGGGGGCCAACCGTCACCGATCAGGTTGGCAATGGCCGAGGCCTGGGCACCTCCGCCGCCGATGACGACATAGGCTCCGTGTTTGAGACACTCTTCCTGAATGGGTGAATAGATCATGCCTGGGCCGACCTCCACATAAAAGTGTTTTTCATCCATCACGAAATCGTTCATTCGCTTGAGATCAATGATCAGGGCGTCCTCCACGTGCGGATGGCTTCGAGGTCCGTAGAAACCCGTGGCATAGGGCACGTAGGGGATCTCATTGCGATAGCACACCCTCACGATCTTCTGCACCTCTTCGGTGGTTCGAGGCATGATCACACACCCCGGGATCTTGGTCATGACACGCTCGTATCCGAGACCATTTTCATATCCACCGGGCCCGCTCCGGTAGGATTCGCAGATAACGGGATCGTTGGAGATATATTCAGGGCCCACGATGGATTCCAGTACCAAGTAGTGTTCTTTGGATATCGCCATGCTTTCCCTCCTTTTTTCTAAGCATCGATGGATGCGCAGATGACTTCCGAGATATCCAGGACCTGCACATCATCGCCGTTTGCCTCAACGGTCTGGGTGAAATTGTCTTTGCACCAGGGGCAGGCCGATACCAACGTCTCCGCGCCGACTTCTTTGACCTCCTCCAACCGATGTGCCGCGGCAAACCGGGCAAATTCCGGGAAGGCCTCTTTGGTTCCCCGCCCGGCGCCGCAGCAAAACGCATTCTCTCTCTTTCTCGGCATCTCAATCAGATTCACACCGGGAATGGATGTCAGGATGTCTCTGGGTTGTGCGTAAAGACCGGTGGTGCCGCGCCTTCTCTTGAGTCGAGGTTCCACGCATCCCATCCATCCGCGCTTTCCTTCCCAGGGTGTCCAGGGATCACACAGGCGGCTGAGGTTGCAGGGATCCTGGTAGGCCACGCGGGTATCAAAGGGTTTTTTTCTCCAGTGCCCCCTTTTTGATCATATCGTCCGCGTATTCGACGAGATGGACGACTTTGAATCCCAGGTCATCGGTCGAAATGTTCAGCAATTTCGGGTAATCGACCTTCCACATGCGGTAACACTCCGCACAACTCACGAGAAGGGTTTTGGCCCCCGTATTTCGCATATCTTCCACATTTCGGATAGCAAGTGCCCGGGCCTCATCCCACATGCCCACGGAGAAAACCGTGTTGCCGCAGCACCTCTCATCCGGCATCAGCATGAATTTCGTTCCCGCCGCTTTGAGAATTTTAGCCGTGGACTGGGCGATTTCCGTACTCACATAAGAGGCATTGCAGCCTGCGAAGTACACCACATCGGCCTTTTCGGCAGGCCGGATATCCGAGGGAATCCAGTCGCTTCGTTTCTTATGGTCTAAACCGAAGAAGTTGTGCTTCTTGGCAACATTCTGTGCGATCTTCTTGTGGGCGGGCATGGGGCCCACACCGTCTTTGACCGCCTTTACCCGGAGGGATTCGAGGGTCAGCTCGACCTCCAGGTCCAGGTTTCGCTTGCACCCCACATCGCAGGCGCCGCAAAGCGTGCAGGCATAAATGATTTCCAGTGCTTTTTCGTTCCAGTCGAGCACGCCCTCGGCAATGGCATGACCGATTCTCATTTTCCCGTAGGCCCCGTAGGCGTCAAATCCGTATTTTGTCGCACTGGGGCATCGGGTCATGAACTTGGCGCCCGGCATATAGGTGTGGTCCACCCAGGTACAGCCTTTGCACTTGATGCAGCGGCTCATGTCGTAGACAAAATTCTCGATATCGTTGATATCCAATGCGATATCCTCTTTGGGCCTGTAATACCTTACTGTCGATGCCTCATACATTCTCTCCCCCTCCTCAGAAGCACAGGTTTCCCGGATTCATGATGTTGTTCGGATCAAAGACCTTTTTCAGCCTCTTGAGCGTCCTGGCATAGGTCGCGGCCTTCTCGTATACGATGTGGGCCAGATCGCCGTAAGGTCTTGTAAATACAGCCCCCTCTCCGAGGAGGACCTTCGCAGCCTCATTATAGAGGGCGCGAATCGCAGCCGTCTCCGCCATGTTTTCAGGATCATAGAAAAAGGAGAGCTCGGGCCTGCATGCCCGATTATGTTCTATCGGCTGGATATATATTCCGATTTCATTGATGGGATAGTCATACCGGACCGCAATATCTTGTACGAGACGGATATATTGCTGTGCCTTGATCGGCCGCGCATGGAAAAGGAGGCTCTGGCAGGCGCCCTTGAACCGATTCTTCCAGTAGGGCAAATCCGCCGGCCAGGGTTTACGGAGAATGGGCAGGAGCTTTTTTCTCAGGCCCGGAAACCCGGGGAGTTTCTCGCCCAACTGCAGGTCCGGAAACTCATTTTTGATCACCTGGGCCAGAAAATTCTCCTCATAGGCGACCTTCTCCTCAGGGCGTCTCAGCAGACCGCTGATGACCAAAATCAGGGTCCAGGGCGGAAGGGCGGCCTGCAGTTTCTCAAAATCTCCGGGCCAGTCCTCCGCCAGAATCGCGGCTAGATCCACTTGGTTCAATAGCAGGACCTCTTGCCCGATCCTCCGGGGCATGATGCGATACAAAAAATCCATGGCATATCCGAGATCCTCGATGGGGGCAAAGAGGATCTTGTCGGTCTTCGGAATGGACTCGATTTTGAGGTTTGTCCATGTCACCACGCCCATGGTCCCCTGGGCACACTGGAAAAACCGGTAGAAGTCAAGACCGGGACCGGAGGGATTGCCCCCCTTGGACTTGGAGTCGGGATAACCGTTTACACTCGCCGACCCCGTCCTGAAAATCTCCCCGGTCGGCCACACAACTTCCATGGCCTCGAGGGGCTCACCGTAATCGTAGACCTGATTGGTCGGCTCCTCGCGCTCCAAAAAATCGGTAAGTGCGGAGCGCTCTGCAGGCGGGGCCAGGGGCATAATCACCCTGAAGCCTTCTTTTTCCACTTCCTCCGTGAGTTTCTTCCATGTAACGCCGGCCTCGAACCTTACCCGCCTGTTATCCGGGTCGATTTCAAAGATCCTGTCCATACTTGACAGATTCAGGATGACCCCGCCCTCTTTGGGAATGGTGGCACCATAAAAATGGACC
>CAYNYM010000082.1:0-9776 GCA_964401325.1 uncultured Desulfobacteraceae bacterium
GATATGTTTTCCGATCCTGACAGTGCCATGTCCAGCCCCGTCGCCAGCCCCCTTCGCGTCGGCGATTGTTGCGCGAACGCCGACGGCAGCTCGTGTGTAATCGTTGCCAATGAAGAAAAGGCCAGGGCCTTCTCTAAAAAACCGATCTGGATCCTTGGCATCGGTGCGGCCTCCACCGCAGTCAACATGGCGGGCAGAGAGCTCTTTACCGGCCAAACGGTTGGGGAAGAGGCCGGAAGGCAGGCCTATGCCATGGCTGGCGTCACGCCGAAAGATATCGACGTGGCCGAGGTCCATGACTGTTTCACCATTGCCGAGATGATGGCCTATGAAAACCTCGGATTTGCAAAGCCCGGGGAAGGAAAAGAACTGATCGGTGCCAAAGAGACCTATAAGGAAGGAAGTATCCCTGTCAATGTGGACGGCGGCTTGCTTTCCAAGGGTCACCCCATCGGCGCGACAGGCGGATCACAGATCAGGACCATTGTGCTCCAGCTCAGAGGTGAGGCGGGAGACATGCAGGTCAAGGACCCTGAAATCGGACTGGTCCATAATATCGGTGGTGTGGGCCTTTACGGAAATGTCACCATCTTCGGGAGGGATTAACATGGCAAAAAAAGAAATTGATGATCGATTCAAAAAATTTGGAACAGTAAGTTTTACCGGCATCTCGAAGACCAATGACTTCATGAATTTCCTGAATGAGGGTAAGGTCAAGGCCACCAAATGCAAGGACTGCGGGCGCACATTCTTCCCCCCCAGGGCCGATTGTTATCAGTGCCTGACCAGCAACATGGAATGGGTTGAGGTCACAGGGACAGGCAAACTCTTGTCATACAGCAAATTGGAATACGGCCCGGTCGGTTTCGAAGGTGACCTGCCTTACACCATTGCCCTTCTGGACTACGGTGAATACAAGGTCTTCGGCAGACTGTCCGCGGACCTGACGGACGACGATATTGAAGTGGGCATGGAACTGAAAACCGTCACCAACCCGCTTCCTAACGGACAAATCAACTATATATTCAATAAAGCGTAATTGAGCATCACCTGCCCCCGCCCTCAGGGCGGGGGCTTTTTTGTCTTAATTGGTGCTCAGGACCGTCATGCTATACCGCGAAAGGGTGAATGGTTGTGCCCCTATCCCCCCACAAACACCCCGGATGGCTGGAGATTTCCATTGATATCCACCCGGTCGCCCATGAGGCATTGAGTGCCCTTCTCTTTGACCTCGGGTGCCAGGGCATGGTCACCCAGGACTTTTCCGGTCACATTCTCAAGGCCTACTGGCCCTTTCAGCAAAACTTCGAGCACCTTCAAAATCGCATTAACGGATGTCTGACTGAACTTGGGGTTATTTTCCCTGAAGCCCGTTCATTCAAATTGAGGCTCTGCAACCTCCAGGACCGGGATTGGGGCCACAGTTGGCGGCGGTTTTTCCATCCCGACCGTGTAACCCCGAACCTCATGATCTACCCTGCCTGGGAGCCTGTCCCTGAATCCACAGAAGGCACCGTCATTCGGATCGATCCGGGGCCCGCCTTTGGGACGGGGCAGCATCCGACGACCCGCATGTGCCTCAGGGCCATGGAAAAAGGGGTCTTGGACGGAACCTGGTCCCTGCTCGACGTGGGCACGGGAAGCGGGATTCTCGCCCTTTACGGCGAACGGATCGGCGCACGGAGGATCTTGGCCATTGATACGGATCCGGAGGCCCTCCGGTGGGCAAAGAGGAATATTTCCCTCAATGGGCAATCCGAGGTGATCCAGCTCTCATCGGACCCCCTAGAGGCCCTTGAAGAAAAATTTGACCTGATTGTTGCCAACCTGATCCTGGGAACAATCCTGGACCTCTTGCCCAGTTTTCCCCCGATCATCAAACAGGACGGCACGCTCATCCTCTCCGGTGTTCTTCGCGAACAGGTGCCTCAGGTCAAGGCCCTTCTCCCGGGTCATGGATTGGGGACCTTAGAAGTGCTCTATGAAAAGGAGTGGGCCTGCGTGCTGGTTAAAAAACGGCCGTAAGCCGGTTGAAAAGACGCCGAAGTTTGATAGACTCGTACGAAATTCAACTTTCATTCCCCTGGCAGGAGGGGATCAATCCTCCCTGAGACGAATAAAAAAGACGGGGCCAGGGGCCAGGCCTTGGCTCAACCCCAGAGTGATTGGGCTGGATGCAATGCCAATGATTCACCTCGAGATTCGATATTCCTTGCTCAACATTCTGCGGTTTATAATAGCTTTTTTATCCGACCGTCAACCATCCGCGTCCTGATTTCTGCCAAGCCCCCTGGGTTCAAAGGGTCGGCTGAATGCTGACCGCGGACACCTGACGGTTGACCGCTCTGCCCAGAAACCCTCGGGGGATCAAAACAGTGAAGCGTTTTTACGTCGAAGACATAGACCCCCAAGACGGGGTCTCTACCATAAGGGGATCCGAGGCCGGGCATATCCTCAAGGTCATGCGCATGGGCCCCGGTGATCGCTTCATCCTCATGGATCGCACAGGAGCCCGATTCCAGGTGGCCATTGAATCCTGCCAACGAAAGACGGTCCGTGTCATCCTCGAAAAATCACTCCCCGCCCCTCCCGCTTCGCCGGTGGACATCACCCTCTGCCAGGCCCTCATCAAGCCGCGCCAAATGGACTATGTCATCCAGAAGACCTCGGAACTGGGTGTGAATCGAATTTGTCCGTTTACCTGCGCGCGAACGGTGATCACACTTGATCAACGGGGGCTCGAGGGGAAATCAAGGCACTGGAGGGAAATCGCAAAAAACACGGCCAAGCAGTCCGACAGACCGGTACCCGCAAAAATCGAGAGATTGTTCCATTTCCCGGAACTGATCAGCCACCTGACGGATCAAGATGCCTTCAAGGTCATCCTTTGGGAAGGAGAGAAGACGAGGGATTTAAAGGGGCTCTTCTCCGGGGATACCCCTGTACGCAAAGTCCTGGGCGTGGTGGGGCCCGAGGGCGGCTTCACGGCGGATGAAATCGATCTGGCAAGGGATGCCGATTTTTCTCCGGCATCCCTGGGCCATAGGATCCTCCGGGCCGAGACCGCCGCCCAGACCCTGGTCGCCATCATCCAGTATGAATGGGGGGACCTGAGCCTCGGCGGTCACCCGGCAAGAAGCGTTTGAAGTGAGATGAGACCAAAGTGCCCAACGTGAAGAAATGCCTCATTCTTTAATCCATCACGAAGCTGAAAATAGATAACTGTTCAGGTTGTTTAGCTGAGTAGTTACCCATTTTTTTAAAATTCCAAACTCATACGGCACTCAGTAAGGCCATCCAAACTCGGCCGAATCTCCCAGATCCTCTTCAATCCTAAGTAACTGATTGTATTTACATACCCTTTCTGACCGACAGAGAGAACCGGTCTTGATCTGTCCGGTCCCCATTGCCACGGCCAGATCAGCGATAAAGGTGTCTTCGGTTTCTCCCGATCGATGGGAGATCACCGCCCGCCATCCTGCCTTGTGAGTCATCTGAATGGCCTCGAGGGTCTCCGTAAGGGTTCCGATCTGATTGAGTTTGATCAGGACCGCATTGGCGGACTTCTCCTTGATGCCCCTTGCGATCCGATCCGTGTTCGTGACGAAGAGGTCGTCCCCGACAATTTGAATCCGGCTCCCAAGCCGCTCGGTCATATTTTCCCAGGCCTTCCAGTCATTTTCAGCAAGACCGTCTTCTATGGAAAAGATGGGAAAACGCTCAACCCAATCTTCATAAAAGGCAATCATTTGATCGGGGCTCATTTTGGATTGGTCGGATTTTGAAAACACATATTTGCCCTTCACAAAGAAAGAAGACGAGGCCGGGTCCAGGGCCAGAACCACATCCTTTCCCGGAATGTAACCGGCCTTTTTGATTCCCGCAAGGACCATCTCCACGGCCTGATCGTTGGACTCGAGGTACGGTGCAAATCCCCCCTCGTCCCCCACCGCGGTGGAAAGGCCTTTGTCCTTCAACACACCGGCCAGTCCGTGGAACACCTCGGCTCCGATTCGGAGGGCCTCCTTGAAGGTCTTGCCTCCCACGGGCATGATCATGAATTCCTGAAGATCCACGTTGTTTGCCGCATGGAGTCCGCCGTTGAGGATATTCATCATGGGCATTGGCAACCGGCAGGCATTGGTACCGCCGATATACCTGTAGAGCGGGGTTTCGAGCAAATCCGCCGCCGCTCTGGCCACGGCCAGAGAAACGCCGAGCACGGCATTGGCCCCGAAATTTTTCTTGTTCGGTGTTCCGTCCAGTTCAATGAGCGTTTTGTCTACCAGGCGCTGATCCGTTGCGTCCATGCCCACAAGGGCCGGGGCGATGATCTCGTTGACGCTTTGAACGGCCTTTTCAACGCCCTTGCCCCCGTATCTTTTCTTGCCCTTGTCACGAAGTTCTACGGCCTCATATTTTCCGGTCGAAGCGCCCGAAGGCACGGCAGCCCAGCCAAAGGCCCCGCCCCCGAGTTCCACTTCCACCTCCACCGTGGGATTGCCTCTTGAGTCAAGGATCTCACGGGCAATGACGACCTCAATCTTTTCCATCTCCTTCCTCCTTATTGAGAAGAGTTGTGATATAAATTCCGCATGAATCTAGGGATTAAAAACGATGAATTTCGGAAGAAATCATAGGAAATGCAGTGCATGATAGCAAGATAAAAGCAATCCAGGGAATCATCTTTCAACCACTTGACCGGCAATACCGTCCCCGGCCAGATCCCGACGCTGCCTCTCGGCACCCTCCCGTGTGAGATAGGCCCCGACATAGAGACGGAAAGGCCCGTCGGGCCCCCCGATAACATAAGGCGCATAGCCTTTTTGCGCCAGTGCGGAGGTCTGCTCGGCGAGTTCTTCGGGGTCCGACGAGGCACCGATCAGGTTGGCAAATTGCGTGTGCTTGACCTCGGCCTCTTCGAGGCCCTGCCCCTCAACAAACCGCTCGGCTGCGGCGCGATCCTCGAAATGGCCCGCATAGACCCTGTACCACAGCCCCTTTTCCCTGAAATAGACCCTCGCCCAGTAGGGCTCGAGGCCCTTCAGGCGATAGGAGGAAACGGCCTTCTTCACCCGCCCCATGTTGCGGAAGGACCCCAGGTACAGGGCATAGGGGTTCGGAACCGGCCTTTCTTCGACATGAATTTCTTCAGCTTTTTCCCTTTCCGGGGGCGGAGAAACACGCTGAGGCGGAACAATCGCCGCCTCTGACGGCTCCGGCTTCATCCCCGTTTCACGCCCTTCATCTGAAGGCGGAGCTTTCGGCGCCTTTTCCACGGGCCCTACCACCATGTTTCGAGAAGGCGTGCCCTGCGTTGTTGCAGGCCTCGAATCCGGCCTCCACACGCATTCCCTGAGGCCGGGGCACCACAAAAGGCCAAAGCCTAACAAAAGAAGGGCCCCCAGGATGTAGGCCGATCTCGGGGCAAATAGTCTGTCCCTTTTTTTCTCCCGGTCGGGACTGATCTCAGGCCTGATACCGTTGAGTATTACCCCGAAAAGATGACAACCGATCTCTTCGAGCCGGGCTGCCGCTCTCTTTAAGAGTCGTTTCGATACGTCACCCACACCATGGACCAGAAGGGCAGAGGGCCCTTTTGTGGCGAGGATTGTCGCATCGTTCCAGGTTAGAACGGACGGGGTATCCAGAATCACCAGATCATAGGAGGCTTCCGCCTCTTTGATAAAGTCTCCCAAACGTTCCGATTCCAGGAGAGGTGCGGGGTTGGGCGGCACGGACCCGCTCATGATGATATGAAGGTTGTCAAGGCCTGGGGTTTTCATGATCTCTTCCGGGGTCATCTTTCCCATGACGAGGTCCGTCACCGTTCTCAAGACGCGCTCCCAGGGTCTATCCCCGACAAGAATTTCCACGAGCCCCGGGGCCGCCTCCATGCCAAAAATACCGGAAAAGGCGGGCCGCCTTAGATCCAATTCCACGAGAAGGGTCTTCATGCCCGCCTGAGCCGCCGTTAGGGCCAGATTCACGGCCACGAGCGTTTTTCCCTCTTCAGGGGAGGCACTGGTCACAAAAACGGTCCTGGGGCCGCCGCCATCCCCGTTTGCAAGGATGCGGGTTCGTATGGAACGAAAATTCTCGGCCATCTCCGAATCGGGGTGGTCGTGGCAGACGAGAAGGTGGGTCGGAGGGCCGATTTCGGACCTATCCCCTGCCACCGGCCCGCCCTTTCGGGACATCGACCCATCCTTGAAATGCATCCTCGGAAGGCCCCCCAGTACCC
The DNA here is from genome assembly GCA_964401325.1 of uncultured Desulfobacteraceae bacterium. GTDB lineage: Bacteria > Desulfobacterota > DSM-4660 > Desulfatiglandales > HGW-15 > CAYNYM01. The sequence goes on from CAYNYM010000082.1 coordinate 6,245, forward strand.
TGAGCCCCAGGGACCTCTCCACCTCTTCAATGGCCCCCAAAGAAGGCCCGAAGGACTCCATCACAAAGGTCGATATCAAGGCAAGGCACAGACCGATGAGTATCCCATAGAACCCGGCCCGATAGGGACGAGGAGCGTTTGCGGGTTTCTCCGGCAAGGGGGCGGACTCGACAACGGTTACACCCAAGGAGTCAGCCGCCAATTCGATGAGACGTTCCCGCTTTCTTCGCTCCAGCAGGCCGACCATCTCCTCTGAGGCCCTGATTGGTCTTTGCAAGTCATCGTATCTCAATTTTTGCCGCAAGAGAACCGCGGTCTCGTTATCGCTCTCGCGGGCCTCCTCTTCCAGCACAAGCCGGCGTTCCCGAATATCTCCGAGCCGGCGTTCCAAAAGGACGGCCATTTTACGGGCCGTTTCCGTGATCTTTTCATTCCGCCCGGCCATATTCTTATGGGAAGACAAGTTTTCAAGGACACTGTTCAGGCCGAGGTAAGGGCCGGTCGCCTTGGAGGTGTAAAAGTTGAAATTAGATGGCGAGGGTTTTTTGATGAAGGCCTGCAGGCGTGAAAGAACGCGACTGAGCTCTCTCTCGTCCTCTGCGAGCGTTCGCAGTTGTTCCTGGATGTCCCGCCCCTGTTTCAGAAGGGCCTCGCCCTGGAGTTCGACGGAAAGTAATTGGTGGTTCCGACTAAAGTCCTCAAAGGCCGCCCGGGATGTTTCGAGCTTCTGACGCGCGTCCTGTAATTGGGCCTCAAGACCTTCAAGAGACGCCGCAGCACGCTTTGCCTGATTCTCGGCATGGGCCTCCCGAAAAACCAAGGCTAGGGTGTTTGCAAGCCTTTGAGAAAGATACGGGTCCGAATCCGTTACTTCGATCGCTGCAGTGACGCCGGAAGGTTCTCTGCGAACCGCGATCTTGGCCCGGAGCTCTTCCAGGCTGAAAACACGGCGGGTGTCGGGTGAATTGCCCCTTGATGATGCATCGAGAGACCTGAGACCCAGCCTTTCGGCCGCCGTCCCGATCACGGCAAAGCTCCTGATGCCGGCAAGCCGAGCGTCGACGGGATCAACGCCGGCAGAAGGCGGCGGCCCGTCGACACGGAATCCCCCGTCCAATTGTATCCTGCACGCGGCGATATAAAGAGGGGGGGATGCCATGAGGACGGAAAAAAGCGCACTTGCAAGCCCCAGGATCAGGGGACCGAGAAGGAAAAGGGGTCTTTCCCTCTTCACCATGCGCCGGACATCCCTGAGACTTGTGCTGTACATAGACAAAACCCTAATGTTGCCCTTTTTCCATGCCCCTCAATCAGGGCTCGAGACACGGCGCTCGCACACCGGGGGCCCCGACGACGCATTATTGATCCGTAAGGGCCCTTTCGTCAATGCTCTCTTGGATATGCAACAGAGGGTTATCGCACAACCTGATCACCTGCCTGTCTTTCAGTTTTTTGCCCTCACCGTCATAGATGAGCTCAATGATCGGCCTCAGGGGCTGGTTGTGGTCCGTTGAAATGACCCGGCCAACGGATTTGTTGTTCAATCGCACCAGGGTGTTCACAGGGAAAAGGGAGATATGGTCCAGGAAGACCTTCAGCACCCGGGTCGGGAAAAGGCCCTTTTCTTCTTTAATAATGAGCTTGATGGCATCCGTTTGCAGATATTTGTCCCGGTAAGGCCTGCGCTTGATCATGGCCACATAGGTGTCGGCCAGTCCGATGATGGAAGCCGTCTCCGAGATCTGCTCACCCTTCAATCTCTTGGGATAACCTGAACCGTCGGATCGCTCATGGACCTGCAATGCGACCTCCCCGAGCCATTGATAGTCTTCCCCCAGAGAAGAAAGAATTTGCCGGCTCCCTTCCGGATGCCCCTTGATGACGGCCATTTCCTCCTCGTCAAGAGGGCCCTCTTTACCAAGTATGGCGTCGGAGACCACGTACATTCCAACATTTTCAAGAAACGCCGCAAGCCCGAGCTCCAAGAGGCTGCCGCCGTCATATCCCATGCCCTTGCCCATCCTCAGGGACACAAAGGTCACGTCGAGCGGATGCGAATGCCGCTCCCCGGCATTTTCGGGGGCGCACATGGCAAAGTCGTACATCTCATCAATGAGGTTGTGGTCGATGATACGGCGAAGGTCATCCAGAACCGGTGATATGCTCAGCGCAAGGCCTTCTTTGACCGCATCCCGGACGATTTCAGCCTGTTCCTTTAAACGCTTGTAATAAAAAACTGTCACCGGTCCCTGAACATCCGGCCCAGGTCCGTCCCGCCTTTCAGTCGACGTTTCCTCCCGCGGCATCTTCAGGATATCAAATTCACTGAACCACAGTTGATCATCGGGTCGGTCTTTTGACTGTTCTTCAGCCCCGGTCGTCTTATCCCTTATTTTCACGATATCAGAAAAGCGCGCCATCATAGACAATACTCTCCACGATTCCTGAGTCGATTAGCGGCTTGCCCTTGCTGCATCCGACCAACAAGGACAAGTCGCAAAGATTGTTGATCTTCCTCGGCACCCCTTTGGAATGATCATAAATTTTTTCAATGGACTCTGGACTGAAAACATTTTTTTTTCCGCCCGCCTTTTTTTGCCTGAAATGGACATAATGGGCCGTGTCATCGAAATCAAACGGATCCACATGGTATTTCACGGCGATTCTCTGGTTGAGCTGTTCAATCTCTCTTATTTTATTGATCAGTTCAGGCTGCCCGAAAAGAATGACCGTAATCAGAAAGCGGTCGTTCAACTGAAAATTGAGAAGAAGCCTGATCTCCTCCAGGGTCTCCCTGTCCAGCACTTGGGCCTCGTCAATGAGCAGCAAGGTCTCCCTGTTTTCCCGCTGGTTTTTCAGCATCCTTTCGTTCAAAAGACGGAGACACTTACCCTTGGTTTCCGGCAAATCGCTCATCCCGAACTGGTAGAGAATCTCCTGCAAAAAATCCAGGGCATCCAGTTTGGGGTTGATGATGAGGCCTATATCAAAGGTCTCTTCCGGCAGTTCCTTTATGCAGACCTTGGCCAGGGTGGTCTTGCCGCAACCGACCTCACCGGACAGCATGGCGCCTCCCTTTCGCATTCTTGCCGCATAGAGCAGGCGGGTCAAGGCCTCTTTGTGACACCTGGAAAGGTAGAAAAAATTGGGATCAGGTACGTTTTCAAACGGGTATTCCCTGAACTTCCAATATTCAAGATACATAAGGGAATCAATCCATGCGACTCAGTGAAAACTCCCGGCGCATCCGCAATCCCCGCCGCAACGGGCGGACGAGGGCCGGGCTCTTTAGGAAAAAAAACGTAGCTGTTCAGGTTGTTTAGCTGAGTAGTTACAAAAAACCAAACACAGGCGGCAACAATGCTCAGCCCATATCTCTTGATCGGTCTGTCATGATCAAATGTTTAGTGATTTCGGTCCGTCCTTTGCTCAAAACCGATTACTCGAAGGAAGACGCGGGGACCAGAATCACCAGGGCCTCCTCGCCCGTATTGGTCAGTTTGTGCAGGGAACCGGTCGGAATCCAGACGGC
>CAYNYM010000083.1:0-9769 GCA_964401325.1 uncultured Desulfobacteraceae bacterium
TTTTCTTGTCCGTGACCCCATAATGCATTTTCAGGGCTTCTTTGGCAAAGTCGGGACCGACGTCATCGAAGTTCTTGTTGATATAATTGAGGACCTCCATGGCCAGCCGCCGATAGTCAATGGACCCTTTCATATCCATGTTGCCTTCTTTTCGAGAAGAGCTTTTCGTGACCACGGGAGAAATGACTCTTCTGATATTCTTGTCATTGCAGTAAGGGCAAATGACGAGGTCCCTGGCATTTTGATCTTCAAAGGATTCAATGCTTTGGAACCAGCCTTCAAATATATGGCCCTGGGCACACTCCAGGTCAAATGCGATCATGGTGAATACACTCTGCCGGTTGTGAAAATTTAAAGGTTCGGGTTCCTGTGTCCGGTTTTCTTATTTCTCGGCATAGAGCACGGCCAGAATCCTTGTGGTTTCATTTCCATAACATCTGGCCAAATGAGGAACGGTGGAATCATAGTAAATGGCATCCCCCTCTTCCAAGACGTGACTCTCATCCCCCAGCTTGACCTCCATCTTCCCCTCCAGGACAAAGATGAATTCCTGTCCCTCGTGGGAAGACCTTTCATCTTCAATCTCTGAAGGTGCAACCGTCATGATAAAGGGTTCCATATGTCTGTCTCTCTTGTGAGGGGCCAAGGACTCATATTCATAGCCAAAACGTTCCCCCTTCTTTGAATCAAACCTGGAAACCACTTTGCGATCAGCTTTTCTTACAATCGTATAGGCCTTTTTTCCCTCTCCAGATATGAAGTATCCGATTTTCATTTCAAGCGACTTTGCCAGCTTCGTGATGATTCCCAAGGGAGGGGTAATGTCTCCCTTCTCGATTCGCGCGAGCACGTCCTCATGAATACCCGTTCTCCGGGTGATATCCCGGAGACTCAATTCCCGCTTTTCCCTGACTGCCCTCACCCTCTCCCCTAAACTGACGAAAGGTGTCTCTTCCGAGGGTTCCAGTCCGATGCTGTCGATAAATGCCCTCTCCTGGTCTCCACTTGCCATCTGATCGACGTCTTTCATGAAATTTTCGTAGGGATCTTCAGGCCTTTTTTTGTCGTTATCCGTCATGGTTATCCGACTCCTGTTGTGACAGGAAAAAAAGTGAATCCGGGAAAACCGGTCACTGACAATGAACTTTACCCATTATTACCACCTACCGGGACGCTTGGTCAAGTTCAGGTTATAGGAGTGAATTCACGCAATGCGTAAGGTCGGGTTTCAAGGGCACAAAGGCCGTTGAAAATCCGGTACCCTTTGGTATTTACACCGGATATCGCCTGTCCCGGACGGGCGACATTAGGGATCGGGGATCCCTCTTTTAAAATTCCAGGGTATCTTGGTATGCAAGTCCTTGTTTTCCAACATGTCTTTTTGGAAGAGATCCGAAAGTCTTTCATAGACAGGGCCGGGAGTTCCGGTGCCTATGGGTCTTCCGTCGTAATTCACAACCGGGAGAATATTGATCGAGGTACCCATCAACATGATTTCAGAAGAATCGTACGCCTCCTGTTGTGAAATCCTGTCAAATTTGACTTGCCTGAGGAGTCCGGCCGCGATCGTCGTTTCTGCGAGTTCGAAAATACGTTTGGCCGTTATCCCCGCCAGGGTTTTTTCGAACCCCGGCAATCTCAGTACGCCTTGCGGCGACAGAACGGCCATGTTCTCCGTCGATCCCTCCGTCAGATACCCCTCTTCATCCAAGGAGAGGGAGTATTGACAACCTTTCGTGACAGCTTCCATTTTCATGAGGACATTGGGAAGGTAGTTGCAGGACTTGATCTTGGCAAAAAAGGATTTCTTGACTGGGACGAGACTGGTGACAACCGGGATACCCTTCGAATAATAGTCAGCCGGCGGTCTATGGTACCGGAGGACATTGATGTACATCTGGCTTTCGGGACAATCAAAGGGGTTCGCAGAAAAACTCCCCGGGCCTCGCGAGAGAAGCACACGTATGAGGCAGTCCTTTTCCCCCCCCTGAATAACCAGGTTCTCAATCAGCTCTCTTACTCGGGAATAGTCGGGCGGGAGTCTCAGAGACACGGAGCGAGCTGAATTCTCAAGCCGTTTAAGGTGCGCCTCCAGTTGGTAGATGTTGCCCCTCAAGCATCGCATGACCTCAAAGACACCGTCCCCCCTGTGGGCAAGATGGTCGTCAATGGGAATCATCATAAGGTCAGGATCGGTCACATACCCTCGCCACTGGCTGGAATACATGGCAAGATAATCGGCCTGCCACGGTCTTTTTTCCGGAAAGAGTCGCGAAAAAAAAGTCTCTTTGTCGATACGCTTAAGATTCATGCCCGTTTGGCCTCAGCGGTTTTAAAAAGCGGTTTGCGTAACATAGGATCTGATAGGGCCCTCCGGGGATGAGATCGTCTCGAGTGCATGGGCATGAGGCAAACCCTTGACACCGGAAGCTCCTAAACCTATCATAGCCTACATTTTTTTTCGTAAAATAGATAAAAGAAGAGGGAAAATCAATCGATTTCTGTGAAAAGTGAATATCCCAATGTCTCGGTTTATTGGGGTCCTGGGATTTTAATGAGTCATCATTATATTTTTCATGGAGTTCTGGCTTTGGGGGGATAAATCATGCGCGAAAAACAGTATGTTGTTGATGAACTAACCAGGGATGATCCCTGGCGGATGTTTAATATCATGGCCGAATTCGTGGAAGGCTTCGATGTCATGCCCGAAGTGCATCCTGCCGTTACAATTTTTGGGTCAGCCAGGGTGCATCGCAATAGCCAAGCCTATAAGAACACCGAGAATGTCGCCCGCTCCTTGGTCGAGAGCGGTTTTAACGTCATTTCAGGTGGAGGCCCCGGGATCATGGAAGCGGCAAACAAAGGCGCCGCAGAGGCCGGCGGCAAATCCGTAGGTCTCCATATCCATCTTCCCAATGAACAGCAGCCCAATAAATATGCGAATGTGCGGCTGGATTTTAAGTATTTTTTCATAAGAAAGGTCATGTTCGTCAAATATGCCGTCGCCTATATCATCATGCCCGGTGGGTTTGGAACCCTGGACGAGCTTTTCGAGGCCCTGACTTTGATTCAGACAAAGAGGATAAAATCCTTTCCCGTGATTCTCATGGATACGGCCTATTGGAAGGGCCTGGTTGAATGGCTCGAAGGTACTTTGATCAAAGAAAAAGTCATTTCAGAATCGGATCTCGACATTCTTCGCCTTGTGGATACACCGGAAGAGGCGGTAGACATTATCAAGAGGCGGGTCATTGTCTGAATCCTTCAGCCATGAAATGGGTCTGTTGCGGGATGTGGCTCTCGCACAGGGCGTAGCGCTTTCCTGTGAACACCTGGGGTTATTCAGCACCTATTTGGACGAGCTCGTGGACTGGAACCGACGCATCAATCTCACCGGACTTCGGGACCGGGAGCGGATTGTCGTGGACCTCTTTCTTGATTCTCTTGTGCCTGTTCCATATCTCCCGACAGGTGGGAAGTTGCTCGATGTGGGTTCCGGTGCCGGTCTGCCCGGCTTACCCATTAAGATTTCCAGACCGGATCTTGAAGTGGACCTCCTGGAGCCCTATTCCAAGAAGGTGAGCTTTTTGAACCAGGTGATTAGGCTTTTAAGGCTGGATGGGGCAGAGGTTATCAGAGGCCGTATCGAAAAGGAACACAGCCTGCTCGATCCTGCCGGTTATCATGTGATTACGGCGCGGGCCCTGGCAGATCCGGCTCAAATCATAGTCTGGTGTGTTCCCCACTTGAGGGTCGGTGGAAGGCTGGTGGGGTTTCTGGGGCGTAAGGGAGAGGAAAAGCTGTTAAAATATCGATCAATTGTTCTTGAAAACGGCTTGGAACTCATTCAAAAGGTCAATTATCTGCTTCCGGGAAAAGACTCCGAAAGAACCACCGTTATATGGGAGAAGATGGCAAAATGACCGGGGGGCATTGGCCTCATGCTGGACCCTTGAGTCCGATCCAATTGTGCAGATCTTCTTCAGGCCCATTGAAGACCCCATTTTTTTGGGAAGATCCCGGGGTTACAGGGGAAAAGGAATAAGGGCCCGGTTGACATCCGGGCCCGGGGAACGGTTATCATTTTACATACTTGAATGATAGGCTGACCCTCGCCCGGTATGCCTTGACCTTGCCGTTTTCAATGGTCATATCCAGTTTTGTGATTTCTGCGACCCTCAGGTCCTTGAGGCTTTCTCCAGCCGTTTCTACGGCAGTTTTGGCCGCCTCTTCCCAGGATGTGTCGCTTGTTCCCACAAGCTCAATGATCTTGTACGTGCTGCCGGCCATTTGACACCCCCTTTAGATTGTTGTCTGGATTAAGCAAAAATGAATCAAAATAAGTAAAAAGGCCCACCTCCTTTCATTCGATATATTTTTCACAAATTAAACCAACCCCTAATTAATACGGTAAAAGATGTTATCCCGGCGTGTCAAGCAATAACGCGACAAGGGACTTTCAGCACTGCCCATTGGCGGTTTACTCAGCCACTCTCTTGACAATTCCATGGGAATGGGGTTCATGTGAAAAGCCACAACCCCGATAAGAGGCACCTGAAAGGAAGACAAAACCCACTGCCAAGGGAGGCAAGACCTCAGGCGGGAAAAAATAGCCCTGCCTGTAGAGCACTATATGCCGGGGAACGGTGAGGGCGGAACCGTCTGGGTTGCGCCCTTTACGGAGTCCCCAAGGCCCCATTCGGTCAATTGCCGGACCATTTTTTTTCTATGGGTTCCGGGCCAGAAGTAGCGCTTGCAAGAGGGGCAACGCCGAATGCCTTTCGGGTTTTCATAGAAAATATATTCAGGGACATTTTCTCGGGCGCTCGTCGGGTCGATCTTTTCCAAAGGTAAATTACAAATCAGGCACCTCGTGAACCACGCCCTGCTGTCGGGCTTCAGGTATCCTCCCTTTTTCAACTCGAAAATCTGGTCCCTGACATGATCGGATTCTATAAAGACGGCCCCGGAATAGAGCTCGATGGTCTTTCTGTGACGGGAAAGCAACAGGCGCCCCTCCCGGACATATTGTTCGATCTGAAGGCGCTTGTAATAGGATTGATAGTGGATATCGAATCCCATGACGCGCAACCATTTTGCGAGCCTTCCCAGCATACTGTCAGCCAAGAATGTCATTCCTAACCCTTGATTCCCCTCGGCCTGTCGTCAAAGTGTTTGACCTCGAATCAGGGGTATTATAGATTATTTTTTCTTTGAAAGCGTCATAAACCTTTCCTTTCCGGAAGGCATTTCGGAAACCATAAACCAAGAGTATTGAAAACATGGACAAGATTGTGATTGAAGGTGGCGTCCCCCTCAATGGGACCGTAGAGGTCAGTGGTGCCAAGAATGCAGCCCTGCCCATCATTGCCTCCTGCATTTTGACGGGGGGGTGGCACCGTCTGTACAGCGTTCCGCATCTCAGAGATATTCAGACCATAAAGCGTATCATGGCCGAGATGGGTGTTGTTTTCAGAAATGAAGACCGTGCCCTTTTGGTGAATTCCGATGATATCCGGGAATGTGTGGCTTCCTATGACCTGGTAAAGACCATGCGGGCCTCCATCCTTCTCTTGGGCCCCCTTCTGGCCCGTCTGGGAAAAGCCCGAATTTCCCTGCCCGGTGGCTGTGCCATAGGGGCGCGTCCCGTGAATTTGCACCTCCAGGCCTTGTCTGCCATGGGGGTGGAAATGCAATTGGAACAGGGCTATATCAGTGCACAGGTCGACCGGTTGAAGGGGGCCGAGGTCTTGTTTGATATCCCCACCGTGACGGGGACGGAGAATATTATGATGGCGGCCGTCATGGCCGATGGACGGACCATTATGAAAAATGCCGCCCGGGAGCCGGAAGTCCAAGATCTTGCGGATATGCTTCGTAGCATGGGGGCAGATATCAAAGGCGACGGCACGGATACGATTGCCATCAATGGGGTGGAAAGCCTCAAACCGGTGGATCGGCATGTCGTTATACCGGACAGGATCGAGGCAGGGACCTTCATGATTGCCTGCGCCATGACCGGGGGGCGGGTTATCATCCATGGGGTGCGGCATGAGCACCTCGCGGCCGTCATAGAAAAAGTGAGATCAGTTGGGGCCGCCGTTGAAATTGAGGAGCAGAGTGTAACCGTGACAGGCCCTGAGGTGATCGAGAGCGTGGATATCAAAACCATGCCCTACCCGGGCTATCCTACGGATCTGCAGGCCCAGTTTATGGCGCTCATGTGCGTTGGCCGGGGTTCGAGCATCATCAAGGAAAATATATTTGAAAACAGATTTATTCATGTCTGTGAACTCAAAAGGATGGGAGGTGATATCGAAATTAACGGGAACCAGGCCATCGTGAGGGGAAAGGAACGTCTGCTGGCTGCACCGGTCATGGCGACCGATCTGCGGGCAAGCGCCTCCCTTATCCTGGCGGGACTTGTGGCTGAAGAAGGTCGCACGGTGGTGAACCGGATTTATCACCTGGACAGGGGATACGAGGCATTGGAAAAGAAATTTCAAAAGCTCGGGGCCAGGATCTGGAGGGAAAAGGCCTGAAATGGTTCAGCGTCCCCTGATTCCGCTGCTAGGCGCCTTTGTCGGGGGAATCCTCACCGGCCACGTGGTCTGTTTCCACACCCCGGGGCCTGGTCTCTGGCTGACGTCGGCCGTTGCGATCACCCTGGTTTGTTTCTTTTTCATCCCCCCCAGACTGAGATTTCCCTATTTTCTTCTCCTGTTTTTTATGGTGGGGCTCCTTCTCGATTTTTTCAAGGATCGGGACCTCTCAATCCCAACTCTCCCGGGCCGTCGGGAGACCGTGACCATTGGAGGAACGGTCCTTGAGCCGCCGAAAATTTACCGTAAGACGGCGAAGCTCCTGGTACGGGGGGATACCCTGCGCTACCGCGGCCGGACCACAGCCCTTCATGCAACAATACTCGTCACGGTTTACAACCACGTCAAAGACTTTTTGCCCGGAGATGAAATTCTTTTCCCAGCCAGATTGCGGCCCTTTAGAAATTTTAATAACCCGGGAAGATATGACTATGAATCCTCAATGAGGGTCAAGGGCCTGTCCTTTGGCGCATCCGTATCGGATGGGCGGAGGATCGTGCGCATTGGCCGGGGAAAGCTCGAATTTCCCCTGAATGTCGTGGAAAGGGCACGACGCCCCCTTCGCCAGTTCTTCCGGGAAAGATTATCCTACGAGAACCAGGCCCTTTACAGGGCTCTTATCCTGGGGGAAAAGCAGGACATCCATTCCGGGCTCAGAGAGCCCTTCATTATCTCAGGCCTTGGACACGTCCTCGCCGTCTCGGGACTCCATATCGGACTGATTGCCTGTCTTTTCTTCTTTTTATCAAAAAGGCTCTTGTCCTTTTCCTATAGACTGGCATTGAAAACGGATGTGCGCAGGATCGCGGCGCTTTTGACCTGCATTCCCGTGGTGGCCTACACCTGCCTTGCCGGGTTTCAGGTTTCGAGCCAGAGGGCCATGATCATGGCCCTTGCCTATCTTTTCTCGCTCATGATAGGTCGTGAAAAGGAGATTTGGTCCACAATGGCTCTGGCCGCCATCCTGGTTCTGGCCTGTAACCCCCACGCCCTGTTTACCCTATCCTTCCAACTCTCCTTTGGCGCCGTCATAGGCATTTTGTGGCTGACACCCCTGGTTTACGAAAAGATCGCCGTGGATCGGGTTATCGAGAGGGCACGGCGCCTCCGAATGGACCGCATCCTGACCTATTTTCTGGGAATGATCGCCGTAACGGTGGTGACATTGGTTTTCCTGCTGCCGATTACATCTTATTATTTTCATCGCATATCACTGGTAAGCATCCCTGCAAATCTAACGGTCGTCCCCCTGCTCGGCCTGTGGGTGATTCCACTGGGTCTGATCACGGCCCTGTGTCTACCGGTTTCCTCTCTCGCGGCCGGTTTCTTCCTTCAGGCAGGCACATGGGGGCTGGAATGGATGAGAAAGCTTATCGTGTTCTGGGCCCATTACCCCTGGTCGGAGATCTGGGTGATCACACCGAATCTCCTGGAAATGTCATTTTTTTACGGGTTCCTTCTCTCTCTCTTTCTCATGAAATTTTACAGGATGGCCCGGGTCGCCCTGCTTGTCTTGTCGCTCATGATTGCGGGTGATATCGGGTATTGGATTTTTCAGACGCGGTTTCATCGGGATTTGAAAATAACCTATCTGGATGTAGGCCAGGGAAACGCGGCCTTGATCCAATTCCCGGGAAGGGAGAGGATGCTGATCGACGGCGGGGGATTTTCACGGGATACCTTTGATGTGGGAAAAATGGTCGTTGCCCCCTTTCTCCTGCATTCAAAAATTCGTCGCATCGATTACCTGGTCATGAGCCATCCCCAGTCGGACCATATGAACGGGCTTCGTTTCATCGCCTCACATTTTCATCCCAGGGAATTATGGATCAATGGCGATGAAGTAGGAACCCACTCCTTCGTGGAACTCATGGGAATCGTCGAAGACGGTGGGATCAAAAAAATATACCCCCGGGACCTTGCTGGTGGGAGAGAGGTGGGAGGTGTGAAAATCGAACTGCTTCATCCCCCTCCCGGCAGGTCTTCAATCACCAAGCCGGAAGGGAAAATAAATTTGAACGACAATTCTCTGGTTTTGAAATTGCAATACCAGGGGCTATCGTGCCTGTTCCCGGGTGATATAGAAGGCCCCGGGGAGGAGGCGGTCTTGGCCCGCGCGGGTTCACGTCTTAGAAGCGATGTCCTGCTCGCCCCTCACCATGGCAGCAAGAGTTCGTGCACAAAGGCCTTTCTCGATGCCGTGCAGCCTCGATTGTGCGTCATTTCGTGTGGGAAGGAGAATTATTTCGGATTCCCCCATCAAGAAATTCTTCAAAGGCTCAGGCGTATCGGGTCCGATATTATGAGGGTCGATGAGGTCGGGGCCATAGGGTTGTCTTTGGGACATGAGGGTTTCAGGGCCAGGGGTTTTTTAGAGGAAATGCCACGTTCTGCAAAGGGTTTGCCATGATCCATCCAATGCTGAATGTGTCTTTAAAAACCAGGCCGCAAGCTATTATTGAAGACTGAATACGGTAAAGGTGTTCGAATTTGAGGACGGCTCAAGCAGGACCTTCCTCGAATTTTGATGGGGGATCACTTTTCCTCCAGACCCCTTTCAAGGCCGAGGCCAAAAATTCTCAGATTGTTTTCCCGGAAACGATCCGGCGAAATTCTTTCGATGGTGGACTTGAGGGCTTCCTCAGGCAGGGGGCCGACACCAAAGGCCGCGAAATATCCCAGCAGAGCCAGATTGGTCGCCATGGGGACGCCTGCCTCATGGGCAATGGCCGAGGCCGGTACGGAGTACCCGACGATCTCTCTGGTGGCCAGATAACCTTTGACCTCTTCCCTGAACGCCTTGGTTGGGTCGGCATTGATATACATTCGACCGCCCTCTGCAAGGAAGGGGATATTGCGGTATCCCTCCACTTCATCAAGGGACAATAAGAGATGCGCTGAACCGTTTCGGACCAGGGAACCCTGTACATCACCGAGACGAAGATGGGACACCACGGAACCTCCTCTTTGTGCCATACCGTGGGTTTCCGCACCCATGATGTTGTAGCCTTTGTCCAGGGCGGACTCCGCAAGCACTTTGGTCATGAAAAGAATTCCCTGACCTCCCAAGCCACATAGCACGAAATTGGATTTGTCCATCATTCTCCTTACGCCTCAATAATGGCCCCTTTGGGACACACCTCCAGGCATACCCCGCACCCGGAACA